>JAGTVG010000407.1 GCA_018224645.1 Cyclobacteriaceae bacterium | reverse complement strand
TTTTCCCATTTATAATCCCTGACAAGCACCTTATCATTGATCTGGTAAATATTTTCTGCCGGATTCTCCTCCTCGTCGGTCAGCCTGAGCGCTCCTTCAGGGCAGGTCCGGATACAAAGCAGGTCCGTGACGTTGCCGTTCAATTCACAATAATCACAGATGGATTTCCTTGATTCAAAAAGATCATTCAGGAGAGTGCCGAACGGGCAGATGGTTACGCAGGATTTGCATGCCACACAAAGGTTAACCGCCCTGACGACCAGGTTATTTTCTGTTTTTTCCAGGGCTTCTGCAGGACACACTTCTATGCAGGGGGCATCCTGGCATTTCCTGCACGAAACGGCGAAAGCCGCCAGTTCCATCAAGGCAATGATTCCTTTATTATCCGGATGAAAATTATAGGCGCAATCCGCCATACAATCCTTACATTCCCTGCAGGTGATTAAATCGATGAGGATCTTTTTGCCCATGATTTTTGTGGTCTTTAGTTCTTAAATCGTAACAATGTTTACCAGCTGAAACCGGGTATCATGTAACCGTTGCGATAAGGTTTCGCTGATAAACCGCATAAGCCTGTAACCGAATTCAGGTTCCCGTTCCATCCAGGCCTGTATTTTTTTTGCATTGAAAGCCATTGCCCGGGTTGGAACATCGGCTGTAACAACGGCTGTGGAAATATAGGGTTTGAAGAGCGCCGACCATGAAATAATCTGCCCGGGATAGATCGTTCCTACATTGATACGGCCCTTGTCGGGCACTGTGATCCCCAGCGTTGCATGGCCTTCAAGGATCACAAACAGATCATGAAGTTCCTGGGTCTCCTTGATGATGATCTCCTTAACAGCGAATTCCTTGATTTCACCAAGTTCAAACAATGAATGCTGATATTTTTCATCAAATTCCATGAAAAATTTCAACTCCCTGATTTCTTTATTGATGGTTAACACGGATCATTTATTTTAGATTCTACCAGATATGATCATAATTTTTGACTTCATCGTAAGTGTACACAGGGCCATCTTTACAGACCAGGGTATCACCGAGCATACAATGTCCGCATTTTCCGTATCCGCAGGACATGTTCTTTTCCATCGACAGGTAAATGTCTTTTGGATCAAATCCAATCTGGAGTAGTTTAAGGGTTCCAAATTTCATCATGACAGGTGGACCGCAAACCACCACGACGGCATTTTCCAGGCGGAAGTTGATCTGGTCCAGCAGGGTTGTCACCACGCCAACATGCCCGTCCCAGGTATCATCGGCCACATCCACGCTCCTGTAACACTGGAAATTTTCCACCTTGTTGAGGTCACAGAACATGGGTTTATAGATGCAGTCCGTCGGGGTTTTGCTGCCATAACACAGGGTGACTTTTTTATATTTTTCCTTTTGTTCCAGGAGTTCAAACAGCAGGGACCTGATGGGGGCAAGTCCGCAACCCCCGCCAAGGATGATCACTTCCTTGCCATAGAATTTTTCAACCGGGTAACCCCGGCCAAATGGGCCGCGTATACCCAGGATCTCTCCTCCTTTCAGCTGGTGGATCTTCTCGGTAACATAACCGGCCTTCATGATGGTAACGTCCAGTCTGTCATTGACATAGGGAGAGGAGGATGGGGTAAATGGTGATTCCCCTATCCCGTCGAGGGTGAGCTGGATGAATTCCCCTGTTTTAAATGAAAACTCCCTTTCAGGCTCCAACCTGAAGGTTTTAATGTTGGGAGATTCATCAATGATATCGATCAGCCGGGCCCTGACGGGATCATATGGATTAAAGCCGTTGTTCATTTTATACAGTTACCTTATCCATTAATTCAACAATCAATTCATTTTTATTGATCCTGCCGATGCAGGCATCAATACATCTTCCGCAGCCTGTACAGGCCACAGCATCGTAACGGACAGGTTTCCAGACATATTTACACATGTACCTGTTTTTGAACCGCTGGCTTAGCGGTTTCAGCGGGTCCTCGCCGGCAGCCACTCTTTCAAAACCCGGATACTGACAGGTATCGAGGTTCCTGATCTTTTCGAAACCGGGCCGGTCGATCAGCAGGAAACAGGAACAGGTGGGGCAGCTTGCTGCACATGCCCCGCAGGATACACAATCTTCAGCATATTTTTTCCATATGGTTCCGTTGGTTTCCCGGATGAGTTTCCCGGTGGTCATATAATCCGGAAGATTTTTATTCCTGTTGAATAGTTCTGCCTTTGTTTTTTCCCGTGCAGCCAGGATTTCCTGCCTTGTATTTTCTTCAACGGCCGATGATTTCACAAGGGACAGTATGTTGTTGACAAGGTCCTGACCTTTCTCCGTATGGGCCTCAAGGATGATCTTATCCCCGATAAGGTTCAGCAGGATATCGATATTGGATTCTGGATAGGGGTTGATGCCGTAGGTGGTACAATGACAACTATCCAGGGTCTGATGGCAATCGGATCCGATCAGAATGGTGTTTTCCCTTCTTTTTTTATATACCGTATCCGGTAGTTTTTCATCCAGATATATGGCATCAAGGAGGTGAAGGGCCTGCAGATCACAGGAAGGCACCCCCAGAATAACCATCTTTTCATTCACCGTGGATTGACTTACATTCTGTTTAACGGGAAGAAAGAAGGTTTTCAGCGGAGTGATCGGACGGGGGAAATTATAAACGATCTGTTTTACATTTTCCGGATTGATCCTTTCATAATCCATATGTCCCCATAAATTCACCGGGGCATATATCTTATAATCCCTGATCAACCCTTCAACAGCTTCCTCCCAACGCTCCCTGCTGAGGAGATGTCCGGTGTTCATCTTATTAAGTTTTTTAAGTTTGGCTACTACTAAAAATCAAACATTTTTTAAATAAATCCTCCTATTTAAAAAATATCAAAAAAATGAAAACTTTTGCAAATCACATATGATTATAGCACATATATTGCGATTATGCAAATTTAGTCAGCTAAAAAATAAAATATTTTATAAATTTAATACCGATGATATAGAATGAAATCCTATTGTTTGAGTTATAATCAGATAAGGGACTTACTGGACGGGATTTGCAAATAATGCAAAAAAAAACAGCATGTCTATTTGGCAATTATCTGCCACAGCAAATCCAAGGGTGAGTTCAAAACATCCCTTGAATGCTCCGCCGGATGAACCTGTACAAAGTAGTATCAGAAGAGAAACTCCCGGTAATCATGAAGATCGCCTGAGCTGAATTAATTGATCCGGTGATTCCGGGGCTTAACCTCTGGCTTTATAAAATCATAGATTAACCGAATCATAAACAAGAACTTTTGTCCACATATGGCTGTATTCATTTCTGAATTTGTCGTGGACAGGATGTTCCTGGTAAACATCATGCCCCGCCTTATCCCTGAATCCGACCAGAAAAGAATAATGATAGGAGTTGTCAATGACCTCGCGGTCGGTGTCTGCCGGTTTCCCAATGTGAAGGAATTTAATGCTTTTGACTGTCCCGAGTTCCTTTAATGCCGCTTCGAAGGTACTCCTGGCTTCCGGGTTGTCCGGTTCCCTGAGCCAGAAGAAGACATGATGGAAAAAATATTTTTTTTCCGGAGCTCTGGCCTGGCTGGAATTGAAAAGGGAAAATGACAATGTCCCAAGGCTGATACCCGCAGCTTTCACAATAAATGATCTTCTGTAATTCATAATTATTTTATTAGGATTGGAATCGAAAACGTTATTTTCATGCCTATTTCATGGATCCTTGAGTACCAGGTATTTCCCTGGAACACATGGATCAGTTCCTTCGCGACAATTACCGGAAGGATGGATTGATCCGGCAACTCCGGCAGTTTATTGGGCGCCCAGGTTTCGGAAAGCAGGGATTTTAAGGCCGGGTCATTATCACCTGGTCCGGAATCCTCCAGGGAAATCAGGCATTTTTTACCGGTCTTATCCGTATCGAAATAGAGTGTGTTACCGTTCACTGATCTTTTACCGATCAGGCGCCCAAAGGTTAACGATATATATTCAAATACTTCTTCCGGCATCCGGATATGTATCGGTTCACCCAGGTGGCAGACGAAGTTCAGTTTTTTATACGAATATTCGGAATTCAGGATTTGAGAAAGCCGCTGGAGGATGACTGTCACTTCCGTTTCCGCTGCATCCGGGATCTTTTTCAGGTATTTGAAGCCGAACCATTGTTCAATGGCATTGACCTGCTGTGCAAACAGCAGATCTCCTTCCGGTGAATTTACCTCCGGCTGATCCTTCACTTCCTGGCTGACTGAGGGGATTCTGAACCGGGAAAACATTCCTTTATCCAGAATAAAATTGATCCTTCCATATTCCGTATCCTGGATGGCCAGCTGGTTTTTAAGGATGTTCAGTTCCTTCTTCATTTCCGTATGCCTTTGTGAAATTTCATCCCGCTCCTTTTCGAGCTTATCAATGGTTGACTTCTGCTTTTTAAGAAGGGGTACCATTTTTTCCCTGAACTGCCGGTCGGTCCTGGTCTTGAATACATACATGAGCAGGAGAAATAAAAAAGCGCCCCCCAGCAGGTATAATACGATTTCGATCAGGTTTTCATTCATACATCAGGAAACTTCCGGGCATAAATTTACACCCGAAGTAAAAATTATGTATGCTGGATCCGCATTTTGTTGATCTACCGGTTGAGGGAAATGACAAGTCCTCCCCCGATATCGCCCTGGATGATCGATGATCCGGTGGTGATTCCGGCTCCGGCACCGCCTGTTCCCATGCTGAAACCTGCATCAAACCATTGAACAGGGAGCAAAAGCCGCGCATGCACCATGATGCCCACGATAACGTTCAGAAAATATTTGACACCGCCTTCCAGCCCGACCGAAAATTTGGTTACACTTTCATAATCGAATTCCTGGGGGCGTATTGTGGTCCAGCCAAGGATGGTCTCCGTAAGGGAAAAGTTTGTCCCGGGCTTTCACTTCCTTCAGAATGCCGAACATCCAGTAATCCTGGTTGGCATCGAAAAGTTTTTCTTCAGGTTCAAGATTGGTGTCGATGGTCAGTTCAGAACGCATATTGGTGAAGGAGGCTGAAATGGATACACCACGAAGGGGAACCGAAATAATTTGCCGATATGTTTTTCACTAAGGGATATAAATGGATTTTTAAAATATGCAGCTGAAATATTTGGCAGGATCCGCTGTTGAATTATTGAAATTAAAATAGATATTATCCAATTTCTTCCTTAATCCCGCTAAAATAAATATGACTAACCAATAAATTCTTTCGATATGAAAACGATCAACATCTTATTGATATTTTCGTTCCTAGCTTTCGGGTTAGCCTGCCAGCAGAAACCTGAACAGCAGGAAGAAACTACGTCTTCGATTGCAGATGAAGGAAGGGCTGACTTCACTAAGATATTGCCTGATTTTCTCTCAGCGGCAGAATTTTCCGCCCAGTTGCAATCCACCGGGGCAGACTTCAACCCGGATATCCTTGCCGATCCATCAAGGGCTGAACAGTATTTGGAGGTCAAGGAAAATTCGGGCGATTTTATAAACTATGGATCATTCCGAATAATACCAGGGTGAAGACTTTTTCATAGCGGAAAAAATTGGCTTTAAGTTTTAAAAAATGTAAAATCCACCCTGATCAATACGCTTGAAGGGGGAGAATACCTGAAAACCAGATCTCTCAGTAAAAGCACGGGTACGGGAATACATACGACCACTTCCCGTGAATTACGGATTCTGCAGGACGGTGGAATCCTGATTGATACACCGGGCATGCGTGAAATAGGGGTGACTGAGAACCTGGAGGGAGTATCGATGACCTTTGAGTATATTAAGTTGCTGGAAAAGGAGTGCAGGTTCAATGATTGTACCCATACCGGCGAACCCGGATGTGCGGTTCATGGGGCGATACAGCAGGGAAGGATTCAGGAGGAAGTCTTTGAACACTATAAAAAACTGGAGCGGGAGGTAGCCCGGTTTTCAGCGTCCCTTGCCGACAGAAGAAAAAAAGACAAACGATCCGGGAAAATCTACAAAGAGGTTGTAAAGA
>JAGTVG010000406.1 GCA_018224645.1 Cyclobacteriaceae bacterium | reverse complement strand
TATCTCTCAACACAAAGGAACTGTTCCCCGTCCAGAGAATTTCACCTGCGAGTGAATATGCACCTTCACGAACCTTGACGGTCAGGTCAAGCCCCGGGCCGGAACACGGATCAATATTCAGATTTTCCCAGGGAATGGCTGTTTCCAGTTGGTATCCTTCCGGTGTCCGGATGGATTCTGATTTTACACCGGCATATTTATGCCTGTGGCCAATTTCCCGGTGGTGATTAAAGGCAGGATCCTGGTTGCTGAATATGTAATTGTTACCATTAATGCCTAGCTCTACCGCATCAGTCCTTCCCGGAACGTAATTCTGGATGTTGATCACCACGAATGCGTCGGGATTTTCTGTGCCATTGCCTGCAAATCCGATCAATTGGAGTTCCGGATCCATGCAAGAGGTCAATGCGACTCCCATTCCCGGCTGGCCCACCCGGGCAACCTGTTTGTAAAGATGATATCCCCGCTGGATCCTGAAGTTACCATCTTCGCTTACGACAAAGGCCGTACCCGGATTGGGATCTTTATTGACCCAGTGTTCGGGGCGTTGAATACAGGCCCATGGGATGTAGGCATTGATCCCTGTAAAATAAATATTCATCCAGATCTGCCAGATAAATTCAACATCCATATTCCCCCAGCTGGCGGAAGTCACCCAGGCCCCTATGTCAGGCTTGATTTCCCTGATCATATCCGTACCCGGATTGGCTGTGCCGGCAAACCAGCGATGCCCGGGAGGTAATACCCGGTAAAAATTATGACTGGTGATCAGGGAAAGATTCTTCAGGGCATCCGGATTGTCCAAAATGGCTTTGGCATAACCACTGTAATAAAACTGAAAAAAACGGGAACATTCACCGGGAGTGAGTCCTATGCCTGTGACTCCCTTCTCCTCCATTAATCCAGGCATAAATGAAAGGAATTCTGCAACCTCTTCAGGCCGCCAGTAAAGATTGTAATCATGTCCGTGATCGAAGTTCGCATAATCTCCCTCCACAGCCCATCTCCGCCAGTCCTCCCCCTCGTTATGAAATGAAACATATTTGATGGGATATCCCCTGGACTGTAAAAACCTGGCCCAGTCGATCATATACAATGCGATATCTTTTTTATGGGCAGGATCCATGTCCCTGCCGCGCAGTTCTTTTTGTAGCGTGGTATAAGCCGGCGGGCTGTAAAGTGTGGTGATGATCTTCAGGTCACCACCCCAGGACCGGGTTTTATTCCATCCCTTTTCGAAAAATTCAAGCATATACCTCGTAGAGGTCAGATGATCATAGGAGCCACCGGCTTCTGTCTGGTGCAGGGGATCCAGGAACATCTTCACAATCCCTGGTTTGATACCGTCCTTTCCGAAAATAAGATCAATGATCTCCTCCTTTTCCTGTTCATCCAGCAGGCTGAATCCACCGTATTCCTGGGGAAAAGCAGTATAATCCCGTGTATGTGCTGTCTGGACATAGTTTACGCCAAATCCATCCCACTTACGGAGAATATCTGAAAAATCAATGGTGGCTTTCACCGTATGAAAATCTTCATACTGGCCATATGTAAGACAGGAATTAAATAAAAAGCTGAGGATCATTACGGTCCTCAGCATATCATTTGGAATTATCATCATTAACGACCAAAGAATGTGGTAACCGATCCCCCGGGACTATTAAAGAGGATCCTGTTATCATCGATATTAAAACTTCCTGCCGGACCGTAAAGGTGATTTTCATCTTCAGTGGTCAGGAAAGCCTCGAAGGTCCTGTTGCCGGAACCGGTAATTTTAACACTTACCTGCTTGTCTTCATCACTCCAGTTGACCACAACAAAAGCATCGGGATTACTGGTCTCATTCGATGAAAAGGCGATAAGTGCCAATTGTGAATCCATGGACATGGTTCTTGCCACAGCCATGCCGGGCTGTCCTGCACGGGAGACCTGTTTGTAGAAATAATAACCTCTTCTTACTTCATAGGCACCGTCTTCCCTGACCGTAAATGCTGATCCGGGATTCGGATCTCCGCCGACCCACTGGGGAGGACGTTGAATGCCTGCCCATGGAATGATGCCGTTAACCTTGGATGAATAGATATTTCCATGCATTTCCTTGATATTTTTGGCATCCATATGACTCCAGCTTGTCGAGGTGACCCAGCCTTTCAGCATCGGACGCTTTTCCCTGAGCAGATCAATGCCCTGGGATGTATGGGGGCCGAACCACCTGCTGGTATACCCTCCGCTGTAGAAACCATGACTTGTGATGAGTCCCAGTTTTTCAAGCGCTTCTTCGTCACGATAAATATAATCCGCATAACCCCATGTGGAGAATCTGAACCAGTTGGTCGGTTCGCCATTGGTGACGCCCACCATACCGAGTCCCTGTTCATCCATTTCATCGCGCATGAGTTTGATGAATTCTACCACCTGTTCCGGGGGCCAGTACATATTATAATCATGCCCTTCCCCGATATTTCCGGACGAGCCGTCTGCCGGCCATCTCCACCAGTCCTCGCCTTCGTTGTGCAGGCTGATATAATTGACGGGAAAACCTTCTTCCTTCCTGAGAAAACGGACCCAGTCGATCATATAATTACTTAATTCATCCTTCATTTCCGGATCGAGATCCCTTCCACGGAGAAATTTTTGCTTGGTTGCCCAGGCCGGGGGACCATATAGTGTCGTAATGATCTGCAGATCACCGCCGCGTTCCCGTGTTTTTTTTAACCCTTCCCGGACGAACATCCGCATGTACCTTGTCGATTTTTCATGATTGAATGGACCATCGGGTTCCGGTTGATGCCACGGGTCATAGAACATTTTTACAAGTCCGACTTTCAGACCATCTTCCCCGAAAATGAGGTCGATGATTTCCTGGCGTTCATTTTCATCAAGCAAACTGAATCCTCCATATTCCTGTGGATCAGTATTATAATCCTGAGTCTGCGCAGTTTCAACATAATTAAATCCAAACCCATCCCAGTCCCGGATCTTCTGATCAAAATAAACTTCCGTACGGATCGCAGAAAAATTTTCACTCTGTCCCGAAGCGCCAATCGCCATGAGAAGAGAAAAAATGAAAACACTGCAAAATCTGGAATTTAATAATTTTAGTACGCTGAATTTTATCAAGATCATGATTTTAATGATTAAAAAAAGAATTTATTTTTTGCTGGTGAACAGATTCTAAATATAAATATATTTTTTGAAATCAGCAGGAATTAACCACCATCATTTGAGATTGCTGATTCTTTCCAGGTCCATCAACAGGTCGACCGTCGAATCCCCCATCGTCAGGCCACGTCCCCTGGACCCACCGCCATCGTCAGACCACCTCCCCTGGTCAGACCACCCGCCGTCGTCAGACCACGTCCCCTGGTCAGACCACCCGCCGTCGTCAAACCACGTCCCCTACGATCCCTTGTTAAACCGCCACACTTCCTCAGTGGATG
>JAGTVG010000405.1 GCA_018224645.1 Cyclobacteriaceae bacterium | reverse complement strand
AATGCTTCAAAAGGTTCGGATAAGTATCCTTTTTCGTTTACAGGATCTTTAAAGGTACTTATCCATTATCTTTTTTGGTAATATTCACCCGGTGAATCGGGGGACTGGAAGCTGGCAGTATTTTTGAAATCCGAAGCTATACAGCAACCTGGACTGGTCATTTGCCACGGATGATCTTTCGGGCCTTGGCAGAAACCCATCCGGGAGAAGACTGAGCGGCAGGGAAGTCAGGGAGCAGCTCCGGATTCTTTCCACCACACTCAGCAGTTTTAACTTTGTCAGGAGTACGCCTATTCGTATAGAATTCCGCGGGGAGGTCCCCGATGGGGTATTGCTTTGCGGACTCATGATTAAAGGCGAAAATTATCTTCTGTACTGGCTTAAAACAAAAAAAACAGATGTAAGGAACTGGGAATGTACTTTTCCCGCCGGATCATACCGTATCGAATTTTCAGATCCGCTGGATGGAATGGTCCTGAATGAATCCAGTCTGGTGCATAATGGAGGGACTGTGGCATTTGAAATACCTGGATTTCAGGATGATATGGTAATTCTTAATTAAAAAATCGTCTCCCGGATATTCTTATTCAGAGATATCCAATTTAACATTATATTTCCGGTCGGTTTCAAAATGTAACCTATATTTTATAAATTGAACCCGAACTTTTTGGCGATATCATTTTTTAAATCAAAAATCCATGAAAAAACTCATTTTCAAGATTATCTGCATCTTATTTCCATTCATTCTTTTAATTTCTGCCTGTAATCCCCCTGCCCCGACCCTCTGGGAGCTGGCCAATGAAAACAGGGACCTGCTCAGGGTATCGACAATCTTCACGGCCCAGGATGTACGGGATAAATTATCCTACGGTCAAGGACTGGACAGCGCCATTATCTGGTGTAAGAATGCGGGCGTTACCCGTGTGTTTGTTGAATCCTTCCGTAATGGATATACGGCTGATCGTGAGACGCTTATCAATGCAAGGGATAGCTTTGAAGAAGCCGGGATCGAAGCTTCCGGCTGTGTGACCACGACCCAGATGGGGAAATTCTCTTCCGCCGGATCCATCGTATCCTGTTATACCAGTGAGGAAACACATAAGGAACTTGTTCGGATCTTTGAATATACGGCTTCCCTGTTCGATGTGATCATGATCGATGATTTCCTGTTCACCACCTGTGAATGTGAGGAATGCCAGGCAGCGCGTGGCGAAAAGAGCTGGTCTGATTACCGGTGCGACCTGATGAACGAGGTAAGCCGGGAATATATCCTGAAACCTGCAAGGAAAGTGAATCCGGAAGTGAAGGTCATCAACAAGTTCCCGCAGTGGTATGACAGTTTTCATCTCAGGGGTTATGAAGTACTCGGCGAGACCGAATCCTATGACATCATCTGGGTAGGTACCGAATCCCGGGATAATGATTTTGTCAACAATACGCCGGGTTTGAATACGCCACAGTATGAATCTTATTTTATCATGAGATGGCTGGGTGAGATCGGCGGCGAAAAAACGGGTGGGGGATGGTTTGATGCCCTCGGCACAACCCCGAAAACCTATCTTGAGCAGGCCAGGCAAACTGTGCTTGCGGATGCAAGGGAAATGATGCTGTTTTCCTATGGGGGATTAAACAGGGAAACCAATACCTATGGACAGAGGCAGGGGACAGGCATTGCCAATATCGAGGCTTTGAAGGTCGAGTTGCCCGCGTTATTTGAACTGGCTGAACTTGTACACAGGAAACCAATCAGGGGAGTGCTTGCCGTAAAACCGGCGAACAGTCACCCGCATCTTCCGGATACGGTGGAAACGGTTTCAAGGGATAAGGAGGATGCATTTATATATGATTTTATAGGTATGCTGGGCATCCCACTCGTTCCGTCAGAAAAGATAGATATGAATGCGGATGCCGCATTTTTTCCAATCCAGATCCTCAAGGATCCGGAATACAGGGATAAACTCAGCCGGATCCTTGCCGATAAAAAGCCTGTATTGATCACGGATGGGCTTGCATCGCAGGTGGAAAATGTCGATCAATATGAAAACCTTACCGTCCTGAATGTCGATGGTGATCCGAAAAATCTCCTGCGGATGAGCCGGGAGGAGTTGAAGCCCATCCGGGACAGGCTGCTGGCCCCATTCGGCATTACCTTCGATGCCCCGTCCAGGGTAGCCCTTTACCTGTTCGGCGATGATCTATACGTGATCGAAAATTTCAGGGATGAAGAGGTGGCGGTAACGCTCGAAACGAAAAGCCCGGTCAAAGCGCAAATAAAACTGGTGCTTCCGGTGGATGCGGAAACCAGGTATGAATTTGGCAGGAATAAGCTTGTTTTCAACCGGATTCCGCCAAGGACACTGGTGGCGATAACGTATAAATGAGTTTTCACGGAGACAGTGAGGCAATATGGGTCAACGGGTATAAGGGTAAACGGGGCGGGTAACCGGGAAACGGAAAGATGGGAAACGGGTGTGATGCGGAGACTGGGGACATGTGGAAACGGGGATAAGTGGAACCTTATATAATCAATCATTCTCCGCTCATGAATAATCAGAGTCCCTTAACAGGCGACTCAGATTGGTGGGAAAGAATTTCAACGGCCGTGTCCTTCAGGGCAAGGATCCGAATTGAATTAGGTTGTCAGGGTTTCAGCCCTTTCAAACCGGGAGAGGCGGAGCAGTGGAGGCGGGGATAAATGGAACCCCCTTAACAAAAAAACCATTGCCTGCCCGATAAAATCCGGGTATGGCAATGGTTTAGATAAATACTTAAATCAAATGGATCCTAAAGATCAATCGTGCTTTGCAGCCTGCTGGTTGATCGATTCCATGGCAATCTTGTTCAACTTTGAATCGGCGGCCTTTTCCTCATCAAGGGTTTCAGCCAGAAGGTCAGAAACTTCATGCTCCTGGAGCATATCGGCAAAATATACGGCAGTACCGTACCCTGCCATTTCATAATGTTCTACCCTTTGTGCAGCCGCGATCAACGCCGCATCTTTCAGATTATCGGGAGCTTTTGCCTCGATGACATCTTCTCCTTCCTTGATAAGCCCCTTCATGGCCTCACAGGTTTCACCCTTAACATCTACACCAAGCATCTCGGCTATCCTTTCCAGCCTTTCTTTCTGCTTTTTAGTTTCTTCGAAGTGTGACTTATAGGCATCAACAAGCTTTTGAGAGGATGCTGCCTTGGCCATTTTGGGCAATGCTTCGATCAGCTGGCTTTCGGCACTGTAAAGGTCTTTCAGTTCATGTACGAAAAGATCGCTGAATGATTCAATTTTAGTTCGTCCCATAATTATCTCTTTTTTGTATAGTTAAAATTTTATTCCTTTCTTCAGTTGCTTCAAGTTTAATGCCTTATGAATTAATTTATTAATAAAATTATAATAGCCTGTAAATCAGTTTAATAAAAAATTATCCTGAGCATGATCTCCAGAACGAATGAGGTTAAAACAGCACATTCCTGTGGCACTGCATACCCATGCGCCGGATCAGAGGAAAAACCTTCCGGCCATCCGGATCAAGGATCAGATTCCACGTCAGGGAATATGCCCTGGCAAACCATCCCTGACGGATTTTTCATATCCCATTTAGGAGAGACCCTAATACATCCATTATTGGAATGAGAATTTCACATACCGGAAAATTTTTTCCAGGGGTATTCCCGGACTACCGGGGGCGATATGATATCTTGATCTTCATGCGTTGAGTTTTCCTTACCTGTTGAGTCCAGTCTACCTTTGGGGAATAATGTCGACAGAAAATGACGGGTCAAGGATGTAAATCATTCCCTGTGCGCATACAGCATATTTGGCATGGTTTTTCACACCCTGTACCCGGTGCTTATGAATTTCAAGATAAGTTGAAGGCGTAGTTTATGATCCTGAGATCCGGGATCAGCAACATCAATGATGTGGATTTACAGATGATTGAGTAATAAAAAATATAATATAAAACTAAAAAATTATTCATTATGATGATAAAAAAAATCAGTTTAACGGTGCTGATGATCGCACTGTTATGCATAACTGCCATGGGACAGACTGATACGACATCTAAGGACTCATATCAAAAGAATCAAAATGATCAGCTGCACAAAGATCAGAAGATGCACGGGGATCATAAAATGCATAAAAAGCATGAAGGACATTCCCAAAGTTCGGATTCCATGAGTTTTTCTGCCGAAGAATTTATCCGGGATGTGGCGAAGGGCGGTATGCTTGAAGTGAAGCTGGGAGAGCTTGCCCTGGAGAAAGAGGATGTTTCACAGGAAGTCCGGGATCTCGGACACATGATCGTGCAGAATCATGCGAATGCCAATCAGCAATTAAAGGACATTGCAGGTAACATACAGGCAGAATTTCCGGATGAACTTGACCAGGAACAACAGCAGAAGGTGGAAAAATTCCAGGAGATGTCTGGTGAGGAATTTGGACAGGAATATGTAGATCTGATGATCGAAGATCATAAGGAAGATATTTCCAAATTCGAACAAGCCAAGTCGAAGGTAGAGAATAATGAACTCCAAAGCTGGATAGATACTACCCTTCCTGTCCTGAAGCAGCATCTGCAGCTCGCGCAGAATATTCAGGAGCATATAAACAATGAAGACAGCGGCATCAGGTATTGATAAAACCCGGTAAAGGCAGTTTATCCCAGATCCCATATTTTTCGGTCTTCTGTCAGCGGGCAGGGAACGCGGTATCAATGCCAGTCCAATGATGCTGCCGGTTTTATTCAACCCCAGATTGCTGTCCGGCAGGAACCAGGGTACCACCAGGATGACGAGGCCGAGCAGTATGTTCAGATACCTGCCCCGGCGGCACTTCAGCCCCCATTTTCATGTACATGATCATGTTTGGCATGCCCGGGATCAGAATACTCAGGGCAATGACTATGGCGCCCACCAGTGTATCGTTCAGATAGGCCGCTGCAGAAGGGGACCAGAATACCATGGGAGCCATTGTGATCCAGATCCCGATGAAACAGGCTGCCCGCATACTTACCGGGCGGTTGGGCAGGAGCGACCGCCAGCCGAAATAGATCAGGAGCAGACCGCTGATGATATCACTCCATTTCATGGCGGCGATTCTGGCATCGAGGGATAGCCAGACACTCCTGCCTCCGCCTGGAAATACGACTGATTTACCATAGCTGAACGTCAGTGGTGATAAAACCAGCCATATTCCAAGCAGGATCAGCGCCCAGCATACCCACAGGGTCTGCATATGATGCATGCGCAGCATTTCCTGTCGCTGTGGGGGGGACATGCCATCCCCTTCATTCATTTGTTTTTCCTGGTGCTTTCTTGTTTCTTTTTCAGCCATGGGCCGGGTAATACCCCTTTTTCCCATGGTTATCAGGTTGTTTGGGTGATTTAATCAAATAATCAAATATCAGACCGTAAAGGGGATTTATCCGCGTGGGGCAGGAGTTGCAGCTTTAAAAACAGTAATACATTTCATGCCTCATTTTTTGAATCTGGCCACCACACGATCCTTCATCTTTTCAAACCAGCCTTCACCTTCTCCTGCATCTTCTTCATCAAGTGCATAACCGAGCGGCTTCATCACCGGTATATTGTCAAAAATCACCTTGAATATACCCATCACAGGAATGGCGATGACCATGCCGGCGATACCCCAGACATACCCGCCGGCAACTACTCCGATCAGTGTAACGACCGGATTAAGTTCCACCTGTTTACCCACGACAAAGGGTTCGAGGATATAACTCTCAAAAAATTGGGCGATGGTGAAAACGATCAGCACGCCTATGATGGTTCCGAAGGTGCCATCCGTCAACAGGCTCATAAACAGGGCCAGGACAATGCCGAAAACATTCCCGATATAGGGGATAAGACTCAATATAGCTGCCAGGAAGGAAACAAGTAACGCGTGTTTGATCCCGACGATCGACAGTCCTATGGTATATAAAATGGCGAGAAAGACAATCAACAGAAAGCGCCCGAATAAATACTGCTGGCTCACCTTACTGATGTTAATTAAAATACCTGAAGCCTGTTCCCGTTTATCATCATCAATGAATTTCAGGATCGTGTTTTTGAATTTCTGCCGGTAATACATGAAGAAAAAAATGTATATAAAGACCAGGATAAAGTTTCCTGAGAAGGAAATCAGTTTGGGAAAAACGGTTTTGACTGTTTCTCCCTCAATGCTGCCCTCAGATTGTGAGGAAAATGCGTCACGAAATTTTGTTATCTGTTTTTCCTGCGATATACCGGTTTTATTTTCAACAAATTCCTGGACCTGCTCAATTGTGTTTCCCAGTTTTTCCTCATATTCCGGCCATTGTTCTGAAATGCTTTGAACCTGTGCGCCCACGACCAGGAATATTCCTACACAGAATCCCAGCAGCAATAAATCAGAAACCAGAATTGAAAGGGATTTGGAGAACTTCCATTGTCTTAATTTTTTTTCAACCGGCAGCAGGATCATCGCCAGGAGGGCGGCCAATGAGATGGGCATGAGAAATGGTTTGGCTTTTATGATTGCATAGAAAAGAAATGTTAAGCCCAGGATGATTAGTGTGGTGAAGATGATGATCTGCCTTGCCTGTTGGTTCATTGTTGGCGTTTTATGGTAAATATTCGTCTAGAGGTAATATTTCAGAAAAATTTGAGCCAATCAGGAACCACATTTCATCGCGGGAGTATGATGGCGCCGGATTTTCATGCTACCCAATCTGCATGGATCAATGATGGGCAGCTGAGGGTCCAATAAAATTTT
>JAGTVG010000404.1 GCA_018224645.1 Cyclobacteriaceae bacterium | reverse complement strand
GTCCCGCAACCAGCGGGGTCTACCTCCCGATAGTTATCGGGATCCGCCACTTCGGCTTTGTCCGCTGTTTCTCTGACGATACCGGACATTATTTCAAACAACTATAGTGCGCCTGCCTGCCGGCAGGCCTGTCCCGCAACCAGCGGGGTCTGCCTCCCGATAGCTATCGGGATCCGCCACATCGGCAATTTTTCACGCGACGACCGCAAAGGTTTCACATAAGCCGCAGGAGTAAGGCAATGACCGCAGGTGAATTGCTATTTTCGCCTAACATCCGCAAAGAACGTAAAATATATCCTGCCCTTATTAGATATTAAAGGCGGGAAAATTCGGAACGCAAATTTGCCCAACTTTTATATCAATAACAATCTTATTTTATATTTTGAGAGCTCCTCCTATGGAACGGGGAATAGCTCCTCAGGGATTCTCCTCAAAATTAATCAGTACGGAACTGTCATAGCCCAGTCCAAGTAATTCCGAAGCATTCCCCTTATTGATCCCTATCTCCATCAGCCCCAGGCTGTTGAAAATAATGAAACATTCCCCGGGCTCCACCGATGTATAAAAGCCATGGATCCTGCCGGAAGTCTCCTTACCGAACTTTACGAGAAAAGGCCGCCCCTGATGCAGAACCCGGAAGATCTCCTGCCCGATATTCGTAATAAGGTTGCCATAATGGTCAACCCGGATCACATTTCCTGCGATCTGTTTTTTAGTGGCCCTCAACTGCCTGCCGAGCAACCTTTTATATTCAACCGTCGGCTGGCCAATCTCATTCAGATCAGCCCCCTTTGCCAGCATGGCCGCCGCCCGGCCCAGAACATCCCTGCCGGGAAAAGATCCAGCATGATCAGCCTTCACATCGATCACAAAAACAGATGTGGGTTCCTTATCACTGATCAGGCTCAGGATGCCATTGTCCGGCCCTATAAGATAATGATCCTCAAGTTTTATAATGATATATCTCTGACCGGGATCATAGGAAGTATCCACCGCAACGAGATGAATGGTTCCAGCCGGGAAATCCCGGTAAACGGAACGAAGCACAAAGGCGCCATGGGCAATGTCAAAGGGATTTATCTGATGGCTCACATCTACGATATGCAATCCGGGGTAAATCGTCAGCATGGTTGCCTTCACCGCTGCCACATAATGATCCTCCTCCCCGAAATCCGACGTAAAAGTGATGAGCCCCATAGAAGCAAAAAAATATTTATGTATTTTTGTCAGAACAAAAGTAAGAATTTTAACAGTAATATATATATTAGAAAAAATAACAGTTTAAGCCTTTGGTAGAAAAGATTATTACGCTCCAGAATATCTCACTGCTCGACTTTTATGGTGTAGAAAATAAAAACCTGTCAGAACTGTCCTCACACTTCCCAACCAGCAAAATCATATCCCGCGGCAATGTGATCCGGATCAAGGGAGAAACCAAGGATATCATCCGGATCAATGATATCCTGAACTCGCTCCTCGACCATTACCATAAATTCGGAAAAGTGACCGAGGAAAATGTTAAATCCTATATTGAACGGGATACACAGGAGGAAATGATCGCCACGGAAAATGTGCTGATCTACGGCACCAGGGGATTTGTCATTAAACCAAAGACCCCGAACCAGAAGAAGCTGGTGGAAGCCATACACAAGAATGACCTTGTGTTTGCCCTCGGTCCGGCCGGAACCGGAAAAACATACATTTCTGTGGCACTGGCTGTGAAGGCTTTAAAGAATAAGGAGGTTAAAAAGATCATCATCACCCGGCCGGCGGTGGAAGCCGGTGAAACGCTGGGTTTTCTTCCGGGAGACCTGAAGGAAAAGATCGATCCCTACCTGCGTCCGGTTTATGATGCACTTGATGATATGATTCCCTTCGAAAAATTAAAATATTACCAGGAAAACCGGATCATAGAAATTGCACCGCTTGCCTATATGCGGGGTCGTACGCTGAACGATGCATTTATCCTGCTGGATGAAGCGCAGAATACCAATCCAATGCAGATAAAAATGTTCCTGACGCGGATGGGCCCCAATTCGAAAGTCATCATCAACGGGGATCTCTCCCAGATCGACCTTCCCAAACATACCCGGTCAGGACTCCACGAGGCCATAGAAATCCTGAATCATGTCAAGGGCATTTCCTTCGTGCATTTTTCCTCGAAAGATGTCATCAGGCACAAGAT
This sequence comes from Cyclobacteriaceae bacterium, assembly GCA_018224645.1. Lineage (GTDB taxonomy): Bacteria > Bacteroidota > Bacteroidia > Cytophagales > Cyclobacteriaceae > JAGTVG01. The sequence goes on along the minus strand of JAGTVG010000404.1, from coordinate 602 downwards.
CGTGAAGGATATTATCGATGCCTATGGAAAAGCTTATCAGCCAACTGAAAAACCTCATGAATCGTGATCACCATAAAGAAAATTGAAAATAAAAAAGACCTGAAAACCGCGCAGGAGATCCGCCACGCAGTATTTGTCATCGGTCAGCATGTGCCTGTGGAGGATGAAGTCGACGTTTTTGAAAATATTTCCCACCATTACCTGGCCTTCTTCAATAACACGCCGGTGGGTGCCGCCAGGTGGAGGATCACTGATTCAGGTGTAAAACTGGAACGATTTTCCGTTTTAAAGGAATTCAGGGGACGGGGGGCCGGATCAGCTCTGGTCAACAGGATACTGAAGGATGTAAAAAACAGTCCGGAAAAACGGGATATGGACATCTACCTCCATGCCCAGGTCGAGGTGGTTCCGCTCTACCGGAAATTCGGTTTCAGAAAGGTCGGGGACATGTTTGAAGAATCAGGGATCCTGCATTATAAAATGGTCCTGGAGAAATGAAGGGGATCTCGTTTATCTTGTGTATCATGTTATTGATATAACCGGGAGCGGAAGGTTGAACTGGTGGTATGGGGCGAAAAAAGACAACGGACTGAAGCCCTGTT
>JAGTVG010000403.1 GCA_018224645.1 Cyclobacteriaceae bacterium | reverse complement strand
CCATACTGCTGAAGGATCTGACAGGTCATTTTTTCATTGAAATGATTGAAAAGTTGGGGCAGCGAACAGCCGAAATGCACCTTGGGCTGACTTCAATCCGGGATGATAAAACATTTACCCCGGAATCATTTTCCCTGTTGTACCAGAAATCACTGAACCAGAGTTTCAGGACATTGATCAAAAAGACGATGACGGAACTGCGGTCCCAGAAAAATTCACTGCAGGGCGATGTGAAAAAAATGACCACCAGAATACTTGAAAACGAAAATTCCATGCTTAAAAAAATCAAGTATTCCCTTGAAAAGGAGAAAATAAGGTCGGTAAAAACGAGGGTTCATGGGGATTATCACCTGGGACAGGTGCTGTATACCGGAAAGGATTTTATCATCATTGATTTCGAGGGCGAGCCCGCCAGGACATTGAGTGCAAGAAAATTGAAATACTGTCCATTCAAGGATGTGGCTGGAATGATGCGTTCTTTTCATTATGCCATTTTTATGGGATATTTTCAATTCAAGAACCTGCATGAGGAAGATCATAAATTGTTTGAACCATGGATAGGACATTGGTATCATCTGGTCACTTTTCATTTTCTGAAGGCCTATCTGGAAACGGCCGGTGATGCCCCGTTCATTCCCGAAAAAAAGGCACAGATAGTGAACCTGCTGAACGTATTCCTGGTTGAAAAGTCGGTCTATGAACTGAGTTACGAGATCAATAACCGGCCTGACTGGCTGATCATTCCCCTGAATGGCCTGGATAGAATTGTTGACAATATCCTCATTGACGGGCAATGATATACACGATCCGGAAATACCATGGAACTTGATTGGCATTCCCGGTGATATTTCTTATCAGAATTGGGATAAGGATGTAAAACCGTTGACGGGATTTATTTAAACCATATGATTATGAGCGAAAAAGACAAGGCAAAAACGAATAAAAGAACATCAGGAAAAAGTAGGGTAACATCGGGAGCATCCGGGAAGGAGGAGAAAAAAATTCATGCAGAGGAGACCGGATCAACGAAAAACAGGGACAGGGAGTCTGAAAAAGACCAGGTGAAGGAAAAGCAGGTCAAAAAAAGATCCGGAGTTTCCGGACCTGTAACGGAACAGTCCGGGGATTTTATTTCAGATTATGATATTCACCTGTTCAAGGAAGGAAAACATTTCAGCCTGTATGAAAGGCTAGGGTCCCACCTGACTACCCGCAATGGCAGGGAAGGTGCTTTTTTTGCTGTCTGGGCGCCCAATGCCAGGGAGGTTTCCGTGATATTTGATGCCAATGGATGGACACCCGGCAGCAATCCCCTGACATCGAGGTTGGATGGGTCCGGCATATGGGAAGGTTTTATACCGGGAATGACACAAGGTTCTCTTTATAAATATCATCTTGTTTCCAAAAGCAAAAATTACCGCGTTGAAAAAACCGATCCTTTCGCCAAATACAACGAATTGCCGCCTAAAACATCCTCAATCGTGTGGGAACTGGATTATCACTGGAAGGATACGGCGTGGATGAAAAACCGGGGAAAACATAATTCCCTGGATAAGCCCTTCTCAATCTATGAAATGCACCTGGCTTCCTGGAAGCGGGTCCCGGGTGAAGATAACCGCTCCCTGAATTATGTGGAAATGGCATATCAGCTGGCGGAATATCTGAATTACATGGGATACACACATGTTGAACTTCTTCCGGTGATGGAACATCCCTTCTCAGGATCCTGGGGTTACCAGGTGGTGGGTTTCTTTGCTCCGACAAGCCGGTTCGGCAAACCGGAAGAGTTCATGGAATTTGTGGACATATTGCACCAAAACAATATCGGGGTAATCCTTGACTGGGTACCATCACATTTTCCGGGAGACGAGCATGGACTTCATTATTTTGACGGTACGTACCTGTTTGAGCATGAAGATCCCCGGCAGGGTTTCCATCCCGACTGGAGCAGCTATATCTTCAATTACGGAAGAAATGAGGTGCGGGATTTCCTGATCAGCAGTGCACATTTATGGCTCGACAAATACCATATTGATGGATTAAGGGTTGATGCCGTGGCATCAATGCTTTACCTTGATTATTCAAGAAAAGCAGGAGAATGGATCCCGAATGAATTCGGGGGCAGGGAAAATCTGGATGCCATATCCTTCCTCCGCGACCTTAACGAATCCATTTATACACGGTTCCCGGATGTGGTGACCATCGCCGAAGAATCGACCGCCTGGCCAATGGTCACGCGCCCGGCATATACCGGCGGCCTTGGATTCGGCATGAAATGGAACATGGGATGGATGCACGATACGCTGAGCTATTTTAGAAATGACCCGGTTCACAGGAGTTATCACCACAACAAGTTGACCTTCAGCATCTGGTATGCATTTAACGAAAATTTCATGCTTTCTCTTTCACACGATGAGGTGGTCCATGGAAAAGGATCACTGATCAACAAGATGCCCGGTGATGACTGGCAGAAATTTGCCAACCTCCGGCTGCTGTTTGGCTTTATGTTTACCCATCCGGGGAAAAAACTGCAGTTCATGGGCATGGACATGGGCCAGTGGAGGGAATGGGATCATGATTCAAGTCTTGACTGGCATCTGCTTGAGCATAGCAATCATAAAGGCCTTCAACAATGGATCAAGGAATTGAATGAAACCTATAAAAACACACCAGCCCTGTTCGAAATGGATTTTGTTCCGGAAGGCTTCAGCTGGATCGATGCAAATGATTCCCCGAATTCCATTCTCAGTTATGCAAGATACAGCAAGGACAGAAAGAATGTGGTCATAACGGTCTGTAACATGACACCCATTCCTCGGTACAATTACAGGATCGGCGTTCCGGAGGAAGGACGGTGGAAGGAGGTGCTGAACAGTGACGGGAAAAACTATGGCGGAAGCGGACAAGGTAATTT
>JAGTVG010000402.1 GCA_018224645.1 Cyclobacteriaceae bacterium | reverse complement strand
GGATTATCTTTCTCCAATGTGCTATTCCCAGATGGTAAGACAGTCTGCTGAATGGGTGAAGGATGTCGTCCGTGAAACTGACCTGGCGGCCCCGGATAAGGTTCTTCCCTCCATTCAGGTCAGCAGGGCGTATCTTGATGAACCGTTTTCTAAAGAGGATTTTCATCTGGACCTGCTTTCGGCGCTGGAGGAGCCTTCAAAAGGTGTGATTCTCTGGTCCTGGGAAACTCTTGAGATGAATCAGGAAAAACTGGAAATTGTAAAAAAGGTGGTACTGAAGGAATAGATCCCCCCGGATTTCTTCCCTGATCATCCCCGTACGAATTCCGGGATCTTTTTCTCTGCCGGTCCTCGATTCATTCCGGTACCTGTCCCGGATTTGGAGGATCGCACCACCCTTTTAACACCGCACCAGGCAGATTATTTCTGATTTGAGTCCCTGAATTTTTCGATGAGATTTTTAGCACTGGCGATGGTTTTAATGGTCCAGTCCAACCGGAGGTCCAGTTTCTCCTCATCGGAAAGCGACCAGGGAATATCTGATTGACGGAGCCTTCCGGTGAGGTTCTCAAGCAGAAGTGCAGCGGCCACCGAAATATTGAAACTTTCCGTAAAGCCATACATGGGTAGTTTGACGAATCCATCCGCTGCATTCATCACCGCTTCCGAAAGTCCTTCTTTTTCACCGCCCAGGAAAAATGCCGATTTAATCCGGATATCGTAATCATAGACAAGCGTGTCATTCCTGTGTGGCGAGGTGGCGATGATCCGGTATCCTTTTTTCTTCAGTTGATCAATGCAGGTTTCTGTATTTTTTCCCGGCCGGTCATACAGATGGATATTCACCCATTTTTCTGCACCCTTCGAGATACCGGAAGATATTTTGTATTGATGAAAATTTTCAATGATAGGCCCGTCCTGGATACCGAAACAATCGGCCGTACGGATCACCGCATTTGCGTTTCTTTCCTGGTAAAGATCTTCAAGGGCGAGGGTAATGTGACGTGTCCTGAAGGTAAGCACTTCCTCGAACCGCCGGGTTCGTTTATCGGTCATGTACCGCTGGAGGAATTCCAGCAGCGCCTGCTTATCCCCAACTCCGGATAATAGATCCCTGATCTCAATCATGTTTCATTTCGGATTTTGCGGCTTGTTTTAACAGTTCCCAGGCCTGATCAAGATGCCTTTTTTTAGTGCTGGTCTGTCCTGCAATGAGGCGGATCGTATATTTTCCGTTAATTTTCGTATGTGTCAGGAAAATTTTCCCGCCTGCATTCACCTGACGGAGGATCCGGTCATTCAGATCATTCAGATCCTTTTCCCTGATATTTCCCGGATTGAACCTGAAACATATCATGTTCAGATTAACCGGCGCAAGGATCTCCAAGGAGGGATCGGATTCCATTTTTTCTGCAAGGTCACGGATGTTCCGGATCTGTTGCCTGAAAATTTCCCGGATTCCTTCCAGGCCGAAATTCCTTAATACGAACCATAATTTTAATGCCCGGAAACGGCGTCCCAGGGGAATGCCCCAGTCGCGGTAATTTTTAACCTGCTGGTCTACCTTAGTTTTCAGGTATTCCGGCAGGATGGAAAAGGTACGTATCAATATATCCCTTTCCTTTACATAATAGGCTGAAAGATCGAAATTCGTAAATAGCCATTTATGCGGATTAAAGACATAACTATCTGCATATTCAAGACCTTCGATGATCCGTCTCCATTCAGGCAGGATAGTGGCCGAACCGGCAAATGCAGCATCCACATGTAACCAGAGATTATGAAGCTGGGTGATGGAGGCAATAGTTTTAAGAGGGTCTATGGCCATGGTCCCGGTTGTTCCCAGTGTAGCTATGACTGCAAGGGGTGTAAATCCCCGGTAAATATCCTCCCGGACAGCATCATCCAGCTTACCGGGGATCATGGCCAGGGTTTCATCAACAGGTATTTTAACCAGGTTGTTATGGCCGAAACCGGCGATCCTGACGGCCTTATCCACGGATGAATGGGCTTCGGCGGAACAATAGATCCGGTATTTATTTTGAGGATCGAATCCATGCTGGTTAATGGTGAAACAGGACCTCATTTCCCTGGCTGAAATCAGGGCGCAAAGTGTGGCCGTAGAGGCCGTATCCTGAATGACACCTGTGAAATGTTCCGGCAGACCCATCGCCTGTTTAAGCCAATCCATCATCCTTTCTTCCAGTTCGGCGGCGGCGGGAGAGGTTTCCCAGAGCATGCACTGGGCACCGAGGGTGGAAGTAAGCATTTCGGCGAGGACCGAAGGGTAGCTTGAGTTGGCTGGAAAATAAGCCATCCATCCCGGGCTTTGCCAGTGCGCCATACCCGGCAGGATCAGTTTTTTAAAATCAGCGAAAATGGCATCGATCGATTCCGGTTCCTCGGGAGCTGATAAAGGCAAATGACTGATTATATCTCCGGGATGTACTCTCGATTTTACAGGATAGGATTCAATATCTTTATAATAATCCGCCATCCAGTCGACCATCTGGTGGGCATATTCCCGGAATTCTTCAGTACTGATCATATCAATAAAAAATTTATCAGGTTTATGAGGGATAAATATACGATGTATTATCCCGGGCATGAAACCGGATTTTCAAAATCATAACTTATTCAATCATTTAATTGTACCCCTACCCTGGAATACTTCCGTGTGAAAAATATAAAAAAAGACCCGGTCATTGCTGACCGGGCCCATCTATCAAACAAATACCCAACAACCTAGGGTGCCGGTACAAGAACTTTATCAATCACATGGATCACGCCATTTGTAGCGAGTACGTCCAGCGTACTTGTTAAATTGGCTACGCCGTCGGATCCATCGGTAATGGTGCCAGCTGAAGCATCGATCGTGATGTCACCATTCAAAGTCCCAACGGATCCTGATTCAAGGTCTGCGGAGAATACTCTGGGTGTTGCGATCACGTGGTGCTGTAATACAGCTGTCAGGGTAGCCAGCGGAATATCATTTACTGATGCCAGGCCTAAATCTGTCAGCAATGCTTCGAAAGCTGCATCAGTCGGAGCAAATACTGTAAAGTCACCTGCACCGCTCAGGGCAGCCAGCAGGTCGGGATTTTCACCGGAGGTCCTTGCCAGAGCAGCGACAAGCTGTGTGAATTCATCCGGATCAAAGCTCTGCGCGATCTCTACAATATTGTTCGAAGCAGGCAGGAGGGTACGGTCAATCACATGAACCACACCGTTTGAACCATCGATATCGGTGACGACAACCTGGGAATTTCCATTGATGAACACACCGGCATCCCCGCCTTTATTTGTCAGGTAGAAATCCCCGCCAAGGGTTGGAATTTCCGCAGCTCCGACGGTCGTGGTTGGCAGATCACCGGCTTCAACCGTACCATCAATCACATGATATTTCAATACGGCACTTAATGTGGCTCCATCAGGAAGTGTTGTGATCCCGGCAGCTACGAAAGCATCGTTGGTGGGAGCAAAGAGTGTAAGTCCCTGATCGCTCGGGCCATCGCTAAGCAGTACAGATAAAATATCCTCGTCTGCAGCCAGGACAGCTTCAATAAGTGTCGTGAAATCCATGTTGAAATAAGCCGGAGCTACAATCGTACCCACAATCGGGGCAATGGAAGGAGGAACCATAACATCCTCCATCATGTGGATTATGCCATTGCTGGCCCCAATATCCGGAGTGCCTACTTTTGCACCACTGATGAATATGCCGTCATTATTGATGGATACAGAGATCTCCTCTCCGGAAAACGCATCAGCTGTCTGGCCGTCACTAAGATCACCTGACATGATTGCTGCAGTTGCGATCACATGGTATTCAAGGATCGTTCTGATCACGGATTCAGGTACGTCATCCAGGCTGGTCTGGCCGATGGCGGTCAGAAGAGCTGCAAATGCATCATTATCGGGTGCAAAAACGGTGTATGTGCCTTCTGAACTCAGTGCAGTAACCAAGTCAGGGAATAAACTAAGCGCCTCAACCAGTGTACTTAATTCAGGTGTTGCCGCCGCAATTGCCACAATGCTCTGTTTTGGTACTTCGAAATCTTCCGGAAGCAATACCTCGTCGATGATATGAACCACACCATTCGTTGCTTCATTGTCCGCAGAGGTAACACTGGCCGATCCATTGAGCGTTACCGCTCCACCGGAAACATTCACGTCGATCGTTTCTCCACTTAAAAGTGTTGAAACAGAACCTGTCATCAGGTCGGATGACATTACTTTTCCGCTTACCACGTGGTAGGTAAGTACCTCGGCAAGTACTGCAGGATTGGCAAGTAATGCATCCAATGCTCCATCCGGTAAATTATCGAAAGCCGTATTGGTAGGTGCGAAGACAGTGTAAGGACCAGGTCCTTTTAAAGTTGAAGTCAATCCGGCTGCCTCAATAGCCGTAACCAGTGTGCTCAGGCTTGGTGTGGCCTGGGCCAGTTCCACGATATCCATGTCTGGACCAGGTGCAGGATCATCATCATCCTTACAGCCAATAAATGTCACTGATATGGTGAGCATGGCTACCAGTATCAGCAAAAGTGTTTTCAGTTTTTTAAAAGATGTTTTCATTAATTGTTAGATTTATGTTGGACATTTGTAGATTACTTCGTTCCGGTAAATCCTTTTACCGTTTGTAACAAGCATTTCAGTGAGTAAAACAGAAGCGATCCATTATTGTTTATTTTTTTTTTAAAGATATTAAACAATTTCTTATTATCGAGTTGTAACTCTCTGATAATAAGATATTTAACCTATGAATAAAAATTTGATTTTTTTATTGGCTGTTGTTTTCCACGGTAAATTCTGCCCGGAAGCGGGGCTGATCTGCAATAAAATTCTCCATGTTCTCCCAGCTAAAGATAATCCGGGAGTTTTCCGGAAGATGACTGTCCTGCTGGCAGTGGAAAAATAAAAACATCAGGCCAATCAAAAAAATCAAGGTGGAATTCCTTTTTATGAGGATCAAAAATTTGTTTCGGATTGCAATTAAATAAATATTTGATTAACTCGGGACTGGTAATTTTATTTTTTAAAATACATGTTTACCGGGAATAAAAATCCATTCTGACTTATCCATTGATCAGAAATATGAATGAACAGACCCTGTCCAATCCGATTACTTCACAGCGACTGATTTCGCTGGATGCATTACGCGGGTTCACCATCGCCGGCATGGTGATTGTCAATGATCCGGGTTCCTGGGCAAACGTGTATGCACCGCTGGAACATGCTCCCTGGCATGGATTGACCGCCACTGACCTTATCTTCCCCTTCTTTTTATATATTGTCGGCGTATCCATCGCCTTTGCCTATACGAAAAGACTGAAAGCAGATATCCCCCGGAAGGACATTTACCGGAAGATCATCTGGAGGTCATTCAAGATCTTTGCTGTTGGGGTATTCCTTTGGCTCTGGCCGGATTTTAATTTTGCCACCCTGCGATGGGCAGGTGTTCTGCAGCGTATTGCGGTGGTTTTCCTGGCTGGGGCATTCCTGTTCCTGAATACTGACTGGCGTAAACAGATATGGATTGGATCGATGATCCTCGTGGCCTACTGGATATTATTGGCCTTTATCCCGGTGCCGGTGGACGATGTGATCCGGGAAGCATTGAATACCGGCATGGTGGAAAGGTCCGGCGGTCAGGTACCTGTGGAAGGTTTGAGACAAATATCCGGGGGCTGGATCGCTGCTAATTTTGAACCCGGTGTGAACCTGCAGGCCTGGGTAGACAGGGCCGTGCTTCCAGGGATTTTCTGGGAAAAGACCTGGGATCCGGAGGGTTTATTAAGCACCTTTCCTGCCATTGTTACAGGGATTATCGGCATGCTGATCGGCAGCCTGATCCTTACCGTGAATGATCAGCAGCATAAACTGGTACTGTTGTTTTTTATTGGCTTTATGATGCTGATTGCCGGTGAATTGTGGAGTTACATATTTCCTCTGAATAAAAACTTATGGACAAGCTCGTTTGTCCTGTATACGGGCGGGCTGGCTACTATGGGACTGGCTGCCTGTATGCTCGTTGTTGATGTATGGGGATATACAGACTGGACAAAACTCGGGCGGGTTTATGGAGCAAATGCCATAACTTCCTATGTGCTTGCAGGGATGTTGACGATTGTATTTTATGATGATATCTGGTGGGGAGTATCGCTGAGCCGTTCGTTTATGGTAGGAATGACCGGAATTGGGGTGAGTGCAAAACTGGCATCATTCCTTTATGCATTGAACTATATGCTGATCATTTATATTCCGGCTTATTTGCTTTACAGGAAGAAGATATTTATTAAGTTGTAAAAGCTGGAAATTCGAAGTTCGAACCTCGAAGTTCAAGGTTGGAAGCAGGAGATCGAGGCTCGAAATTCTAAGCTCCAGGCCCAAGGCCCGAGGATATAATATCATTCGGGAAGTTGATTAACCGGCTAAGCGATTATACGAAATAACCATTCGTGATCGCTTTTTAATCTTCCGGATTGGATGAAGGTAATGACGAAAGCCGGCAATTCATCAATAATTCAATCATTCATTCATTGGACACGGTTCCGGTAAGCTTATCATCTTTCGGCTCCCAGAGTTCAATCTTATTGCCTTCAGGATCCAGGATCCAGCCGAATTTTCCATACTCATATTCTTCGATGGAGCCCACAACCATAACTCCTTCGGTCTTCAGAATTTCAAGTAATTTTTCAAGGTTCTCGACCCTGTAGTTGAACATGAAGGATTTTTTACTGGGCAGGAAATATTCAGTATCCTTTGAAAACGGGCCCCAGGCAGTATGGGCTTCCTGGTCCGGATTTTGAAACTCTCTCCACCGGAAGATACCACCATACTGATCCGATTTGATTCCCAGGTGAAGGTCATACCATTTTTTTAGTTTTTCAGGATCCTCACTTTTGAAGAAAAACCCGCCAATTCCGGTTACCCTTTTCATGATATTATTCTTATCGTTGTCAATCATTAATTATCAATAAACATCTGATCCCATGTATATTCCGGATGATGATTCCGCAGATCCACACCAAAATCAACATAAGCCTTGAGCGACATCAGCACCGATACCCATCCTGCATACTGTTCACTCCATTCCTGATCAGGTATCCTTTCATTAATCAATTCCAGGATACACCCATTTTCAGGGAGCGGAAAAATCTCAAACCGTACCAGGCTGTCAAAATATTCGATCTCAAATATCCTGGGAGGAATCGTGGTAATTATCCTCGAATGTATGGTGATTCCATTAGGAAAGGTAAAAAAAATTTTACCATCCAATTCAACGGATTTTTCAGCCCAATATTTTTCCCTTTCGCCGTCAGCGGTAAGGCATTTGAAAAGTTTTTGGGGATCCGCCCGAAGCCGGATTTTCAGATCAAGTCGGTTTGCAGCATCCATACTCCGTGGTCGATAAATTTCAATCGACCCGTAAGATAATAAAAACAAGGCATATGCCGCAACCGGCTTACATGCCCTTATCTTTCTGGGAAAAGTCAAAATGCGGGGTCACTGGCTTCTTGCGTTTATGGGATTTCTGCATCAACCGGATGATATCATCCAGCATCCGGATTGCATCCAGGATATGCGGTCCCTTATTGAGCATCACGCATTCGGCACGCTGGGCCATGGCGGCATCAGTTATTTCTGCCCTGGATGGCCTGCCTTTTTTTGCCAGCGTTTCAAGCACCTGTGTGGCCCAGATATCCGGGATATAGGCTGCCGTGCATAATCTCATGATCTCTTCCTGGACTTCAGCCAGTTTTTTCCACCCTACCTCCACGGCAAGATCTCCGCGGGCAATCATTACACCTATGGGATGAAACTGCATGGCCCGCAACAGTATGGAAGGCAGGTTGCGGAATCCTTGTTTGGTCTCGATCTTGAGAATGATCCCCAGGTGCTGTCCATTTACATCCTGAAGTGCTTTTTTGATATCATCGATATCATCCGGCTGATTGACAAAGGAAACATTCACCACATCTGCGTGCCTGGCGATAAATTCCAGATCCGATTTATCTTTTTCTGTTAATCCTCTCAACTTCAGATTACTTTCCGGAAGGTTTATCCCTTTATCTGCCCGCAGACGGCTGCCTTTTTCATCAGCATAGGTGATCCGAACCACCAGTTTATCCGGATGGATTTCTTCGATCCTCCCTTCAATCTGACCATCATCCAGCAGGATCGGTTCACCGGCTTTCGTATCGGTAAATATTTCCTTCAGGGCACATGAAATATGTGCGTCCTTTGTTACCTGGCCGTCCTCCATGATCCTGGCCGGTGCGCCGGCAATCATTTTTTTATGGATGATCAGCCTGTCGTTTGTCCGCAGAAGGATCTTTTCCTCCAGGGGCATCAGTTCTCCGACTTCAGTCGAAGCGATTTTGTTATTTTTTCCATCCATCAGGTGGAGCCTTGTGCCAGTCCTGACATACGTGGTGTCGTTTGTAATGGCCCACTTACCCCGGAAGGTGCTGTCGATTATTTTAAACCAGCGTTTTTTCCCCCGGGCATCCAGCAACTGGATCTGGGAACCCTTTTCCAGCATCTCAAACCAGTCATGTGTCACAGGTACATGCAGGGTGATATCATCCTCCGGTGGCATATCCGCCGGAGCGATCCAGAATTTAATTGGATTCACGACAATCCCGTAATCATTTTTTTCAGGTCTGATCTTGAGTACCTTGGGGCCAGGCCGCATGTGTCCGGTACGGAATTTGGGCCCGCTCAAATCCATGCAGATACGGCATTCCTTTCCCGTTTCTTCCTTTGCCTTAAGGATATGAGTTATCATCTTTTGCCAGTGAACGGGATCATCATGTGCACAGTTTATCCTGAAACAATTGATATCAGCCTGAAGCAGGTTATACACAAGCTGGTAATCAAAAGCAGCTTCACTGGGCAGGGTAACCATGATACGTGTCATCCGGCCGGCAATCTCCGGACCCAGAAGGGCTGTTGAATTTAATTTCTGCACCTGGACACCCTCCTTGAATTTTTTTTCAGGAATCGTTTGGAATGAATGAGTGGGGTCGATCAGCTTTTTCAGGTTATGGATTACTGATTCAATACTGCTGCGGACATGGCTTTCCGCTTTGGCAAGCCTTGAAAGACCGAGTGTACCAAGAAAATCCTGGATTTCCTCCAGATCAAAATGCCGTAAAGCAAGATAAATAAGCAGATTGTCAACGGAAAGCTGATGTGCAGGATGGATATGATGTAAGTCTGGCTGATAAGTCAACCGCAATGATCCTTCTATTTCAAAGATCTTCTCAATTTCACGTAGGGTGATCTCTATTTTTTCGTTCAGGGAGACCATTGTTGTTTCAAGTTAAGATTCGACACATTTCAGTATATACCCCGGGTAAAAGTTCTGATAATTATTTAAAAGGAGAATCCTTTTCTTTCGCCATATGATAATAGACGATTTTATCCATCAGGCCAGGGATCCATTTATTCAGAAAAACCACGAGCTTCCCCTGAGTGGTCAGTACGATATCCCTTTTTCTCCCACGGATGCCTTTCAGGATCCTCTTTGCCACTTCCTCCGGGGTCATCATTTTATTTTCATCCCGGGGAGACTCACCCTGCGATTCGCCTTTTGCATTCAGTGCGGCATTCCGGATGTTTGTGCCGGTAAATCCGGGGCTTACCACCAGTACGTGAACACCCCTTTTCATAACCTCCGTTCGCAATGCCTCAAAAAATCCTTCCATTGCATATTTGGAAGCTGTGTAGGCCGTTCTGGCTGGTGTTCCGCGGTGCCCGTTTATGGATGAAACACCAACGATGGTCCCTTTGGATTCAAGGATGTAGGGGAGAGCGTATTTCGTTAAATAAACGGTGCCGAAAAAATTGATTTCCATAATTTTTCTGAAAACCGCCATATCAAGGTCTTCCAGCAGGGCGCGCATGGATATGCCGGCATTGTTGATCACCACATCGATCCTTCCGTACCTTTGGATGATATTTTCCACCAGCCGTCTGTTCTCCCGCTCGTTGCTGACATCCATGAGATATCCGGTGTGCTCAATACCCAGGCATGACAATGAGGCATTTACCTCCTCCATTTTTTTTTCATCCCTCCCCGTAAATACGATCTTTGCACCTTCCCTGCCAAATACTTCGGCACAGCCACGGCCGATCCCCGATGTAGCCCCTGTGATAATAACCACCTTGTTCTGCATACTTATTTCCATTGATTTGGCATACTAAAAATAAATAAATTATTGTTATTTGCAGACCAGAAACAAATTATTCAATGCAATATTCTCCAAAAGAAATATCCGAGATCATCAACTCCCATGGAGAGGAGCGCGATTTATATTATAATTCAGTGGCCCCGCCGATCATGCAGAGTTCTAATTTTGCCTTCAGATCCGTCAGAGATTTGCGGGAGAGCCTGAAAAAGGAAGATGAGATCCCCTTTTATACCCGCGGGGTTAACCCTACCTCGGATATTCTGAGGAAAAAAATGGCCGCACTGGAACATACGGAAGATTCACTGATTTTCGCCAGCGGAAGTGCTGCCATAGCCGCAGCCGTGATGGCCAACCTGCACATGGGCGAACATGTTGTTTGTGTGAATAAACCTTATAGCTGGACCAAAAAATTATTGAACGACCTGCTTTCACGATTTGGGGTGGAGGTGACTTTTGTCGACGGTACCCGGGCTGAAAATTTTTCGGACGCAATCAGGGAAAATACACGCATGTTTTACCTGGAAAGCCCGAATTCGTGGACATTCGAGATGCAGGATATTGAAACGATCGTGAAGATAGCGCGGAAAAAAGGGATCCTGACCCTGATCGATAACAGTTATGCTTCCCCGATTAACCAGACGCCGGCGGATTATGGCGCAGATATCATCCTGCATTCGGCCAGCAAATATATCAGCGGGCATAGCGATACGGTGGCCGGAATCTTATGTGCATCGGAAGAAATGACCCGCCGGATATTCGAATCCGAATTCATGACCCTTGGCGGGATCATTGCGCCATTCAACAGCTGGCTGCTCTTAAGGGGATTGCGTACACTGCCCATCCGGATGGAAAGGATTGCCGGCACCACAGGAAAGGTAACCCAATTCCTCGAGAAACATCGAAAGGTTAAAAAGGTCTATTATCCTTTTCTTCAATCACACCCACAATTAACCCTGGCCAAAAAACAGATGAAAATGGGGGGCGGGTTGTTTACCATCGAGTTAAAAACAGAGGATCCTGTGAAAATCGAAGAATTCTGCAATTCCCTCAGGACTTTTCTCCTGGCCTGTTCCTGGGGTGGCCATGAATCCCTGATTTACCCTGCGATCGTACTGATGGATTCGCAGAATTATCATAAAGGAGGTCTGCCCCTGAATATGATCCGCATCTACGTCGGGCTCGAGGATCCGGATTACCTGATCAATGATCTTTCACAGGCCCTGGATCGGATTTGAGGTGCCAAACGGGACTGTCTTCGAACGTGTCATTTCGGTAGCCGCCGCTCCATCACCGGTCTCCCTCTACTCCCCCGGGATCAATAAAGCACATGCAGGTATCCTTTATATTCCCTTTCCGAATACCTGATATGGTAATAATAAACACCATTTTTCACGTTTTGTGCATACCAGCGGAATTCCCGTTCCTTTGTAAAAAATACTTCCTTGCCATCGCGGTTATAGATCGCAATACTCTGAAATCTGTTGTCGCAGTTATCCAACGGAAGATCGAGAACCGTAAAATATTCATTGAATCCATCTGAATTCGGTGTGAAGATGTTTGGAATAAAAACATCTTCATAATTAACCTGTCTGTTATTCAGGCTGATCGTGAGATCCAGGGTATCCGCCAGGGGCACAAGGCATTTATTGTCCCTTATGATAAGCTGAAAGTCATACAAGGTAGGATCACTGCCCGGAAGGAGGTGACTGCAATCTGTTTTCCAGAAGAAAGATGTTGAAATTTCCGCAACTCCCTGCACCGGAAAAAAAACAGCTCCGGCAGCATCAAGGCTACCAGACGGATCCGAAAGGGAAACATAAATGGAATCGGCATCGATGTCTGTTCCTTCAATAATGATGTATAGTGAATCGCCTGCTGTAATCTCGATATCCGGGGAATTCACATTTGAAAGCTCAATGAAAGGAGTATCATTTTCTGGTAATAATGCTTTGAAATCAAGGTTCAGCGTATCGGCATTATCGATCCTGCATTTATCGTCATCTTCCACGATAAACTGTACCGTAAATTCATTCCCTTCCGCCAGGTCAATCGTATTGCATTCCAGGATCCAGCCGAATGGTGCTGATAAAGAACCGGTTGCAGTATGTTCAAAGGGAGTAAATCCCTTGTCAGAAAGATCAAAACCGTCAGGAGCCGCAAAAACATGAATCCTGTCAGCATCAGGATCCATGGCGTGGATATTAAAAATAAGACTGTCGAGGATCTGCAATTCAGCCGGCTGTGTGATGGCATCCGATGAAATGACAGGGGGTGAATTGGGGGGTAATTCAACATGGATGTCAAGATGGAGCGTGTCCGGATGAAAGATCCTGCAGAAATCCTTATCTTCAAGCAGCAACAGGAATTCAAATTCCTGTTGCTCGCTGAAATCATATTTCTCACAATCCCCCTCCCAATAGAATCCCAGCTCCATCCGGTCAGGGGATGGAAAGACCGGATCAAAGTCAAAATCAAATTTATCCCGGTCAACTGGGCTGATTACCGAAAACAGGAGGGAATCGCCGTCCGGATCCGATCCTTTCAGGTTGAACTGAATGTTGCCACCTTCAAGGACATTGTATTCCATGGAATGAACAAGGGTATCAAACCTGGGAAGACTGTTCGCGGGAGGATCGATATATACGACAAGCCTTATGGTATCGAGGAGGGGCAGGGGGCACGCATCATCTGCCGCAATGATATCCACGATCTGTGGTTTACCTGTCAGAAATGGACATTCCGGAAAACAGAATTCAAAGATGACCGAATCCCCCGGTCCGTCAAACCCGGCGGATAAAATAGAAAGTGATTCATTCAGGTCAGCCCTGAAATTTACCGGACTTATCCTGAATTCGAGATTTTCAGCCCCATCGGAATCCTTGACCACAAATTCATAGCATTTTTCTTCTTCGCTGGTAAATCTCAGGGTATCCGGAGCATCCGTGAATAAATCCGAACCTGGCGTTTTTACTGACAGCTTTGGCCTGGCCCCTGGATCGGGACAATCGATCACCAGCATCTGATAATCCCTTCGGACTTCTCCGATTTTGACGTGATCCCTGTATTCTTCGCATAAAACGGAGAAAACAAAAAGACCCGATTCCGAAGGCACTACGGTCAATAAACCATCCCGGCTGATTGCCAGCGGCGGACTTCCGGGAACTGAATTTTTTGTCGTAATGCCAGGGATCCATTGAACTACCGGGTAGGGGGCTGGCCTCGGAGGAGGAATGATGTTGTCCGGGGCAGGACTGCTGAATCCTGAAAGT
Source organism: Cyclobacteriaceae bacterium (assembly GCA_018224645.1). Lineage (GTDB taxonomy): Bacteria > Bacteroidota > Bacteroidia > Cytophagales > Cyclobacteriaceae > JAGTVG01. The sequence continues at coordinate 10,400 of JAGTVG010000402.1, read as the reverse complement.
GGCTGGGCTATGGAATAGACCAGGGAATCCCCGTCAGGGTCCATCCCGGCAAAATCAACATAATAAAAATTATTGATACAGGCATAATCGCTTAGTGGAGGAAACAGAACAGGCGAAGAATTATAAAATGATGCCCCATTTTTCAAAAGAGGAGGGAATTCAAGGTAAAAGGCCTGTCCCACGGTTCCTGGATTACGGATATTGGTGATCACCTCGTTCCGGCAACACCGTTCCCAGATGATATAATAACCCTGTGGATCATCGTACAACTGCGGGTCCAACGTGACAGATGATGAATATAATATCCGGCGTGTGATCAATTCATCGATGGTGCATTCAATGTTGGTGTAAGGCACAAATGTTGACCCTTCATTGAAAAGCAGTACGCTTTTCATGATCATATTGTCACTTTTCCGGAAAATATACAACGTAATGGATTGGTCTTCCGCATCCGGGATTCCATTTACATCATCAAAATACTGGATGAGGTTAAGCTGGTAACGGCTTGAATCAATATGGATCAATTCAATCTCTCCTCCCACGATATGTGTTGCATTTAACCGTAGGGTGGAAATAAGAAAAATGATCAACAGCCCTTGCTTCATATTGAATCAGATGCGCCTGAAATTCTAAGTTAAATGAAATTAAATCTTTCAACAAGACAATTCTCTTTATCCTGGAAAAATACAATTTTATAAAATCTTCTTCCCCGGGAAAAACAGGTAATGATATTTCGGGTTAATTATAATCTGATGGAATTTGCAGCATGGGTCGTATATAATTCCTTTTAACCAGGAAAATTTTTAATTTTCCTGCTGCAGGCCGGCGCCGGCCGGGTTAACACGCCTGTCCGCTTTAACGCATCGATATGCAGGTGCGCTGACATTTCGGAGGAGCAAGGTAGGACCGTCCCGGAATAAGATGGGGATTAGGTTCCATATCTTATTGAATTTGAACTAGTTAAATATTTTTGTATACGTTAATCTTGATAATTTATGAAATTTTGGGGTTAACTTTGCCATTGTAATGACAGATCAGAAAAATATTATTGAACAGGTAACCATTGAAGGTTTTGCAGCCGAAGCCAGATGCATTGGGAAAGTGGATGGCAAGGTGGTGTTTGTGGAGTATGCTGCTCCTGGAGATATTGCGGATCTGCGGATCACCAGGAAAAAGAAAAATTTTCTGGAGGCGGTCCCGGTTTTTTTTCATCAATTTTCCGGCATCCGGCAGGATCCTGTCTGTGAACATTTCGGGGTTTGCGGCGGATGCAGGTGGCAGCATATCCGTTATGAGCATCAGCTGAATTTCAAGTTCCAGCAGGTTAAAGACCAGTTCGAACGTATCGGGAAATTATCCGGATTTGAATTATTGCCGATCATTGGTTCTGAGGAAACTGAATTTTACCGGAATAAGCTCGAATTCACATTTTCAAATCAACGCTGGTTATCGGAGTCCGAAATGGAATCCGGTGAATCATTTGACAGGAACGGCCTTGGCTTTCATAAACCGGGCCGGTTCGACAAGGTATTGGACATCAAAAAATGCCATTTGCAGAGTCAGTTTTCAAATGATATACGGAATGCGCTGAAACTATTCGCCAGGTCCGAAAATATGCCGTTTTACGACCTGAAGGATCATACGGGTTTTTTAAGGAACCTGATCATCCGTACAACGCATACCGGCGGATGTATGATCATTCTGCAGGTTAAATATGAAGACCTGGAGGCCATTAAAAAGATGCTGGATTTCCTGACAGGGAATTTCCCGGCAATCACAAGCACCTATTACATCATCAATCCCAAGCTGAATGAATCCTACCAGGACCTGGAGGCTGTATATTATTCCGGTGAAAAATACATTACCGAAAAAATGGAGGATCTTTCCTTTATCATCGGCCCGAAATCCTTCTTTCAGACCAATTCCCACCAGGCCTACCGGTTATATTCCCTGGTCAGGGAAATGGCTGCGATTGGCAGTGAAGAGGTGGTGTACGATCTCTATACAGGGACTGGCAGTATTGCCCTTTTTATCGCAGGTCATGCAAAAAAGGTAATTGGTGTCGAATATATTGAGGAAGCTATAGCCGATGCCAGGCTCAATTCCAGGCATAACCAGATCACTAACACGGAATTTGTTGCCGGTGACATCAAGGATGTATTAAAAAATGAACTTTATGCTGCCCATGGCAAGCCGGATGTAGTCATTACCGATCCACCGCGTGCAGGGATGCATCCTGATGTGATTAAAAGCATTATCGATAACCGTCCCGACAGGATTGTCTATGTGAGTTGTAATCCGGCTACCCAGGCCAGGGATATTGATCTCCTGAGGGATCATTACCGACTTGTGAAGGCTCAACCGGTCGATATGTTCCCGCATACGCACCATATTGAGAATATTGCATTATTGAAAATCAGAAAAGGATGAAAGACAATGATTTCAGCGCAAATGATCCAGAACTTAACGGGAAGTACCTGGGAACCATTACCCGTGATTTTGTAAAAGTTTCCGATCATTTAAAGGAAGCTTCGTATCATATCCGGAAAAGAGGGTTTTCGGATTATCCCATCTTTGCCATCTCGAAAATTGAACTGCCCATCGGGCAATTGCTTTTAGGAAAAGCCGACCTGGATCTTGAATGGAATTATTACGCATCCTACCTTGATGAATTTGTCCAGAGAAAGCTCATAGAAAAGGAGCATGAATTTAAATCGACCTATAAGGATGCGGATGAATTCTGCTGTTTGTTTGTTGTGGATGAAGCGCTGACCAGTTTTATATACGTACCATATCCTGAAGAGTAGGTGGTAAAAAAGATAATATATCCTTCTTTATAAACAATCAAATATTATTTTTCGTTATTTTTAGTAGTTTTATAAACCCAATCGGATTGAAGGTTGAAAATATAAAGATGAAAAACGTCCGTCTACTGGTTTCGTTAATGGCCCTGATTATTTGTTTTCCTGGGATGACACAGCCCTCAGCCGCTGATGATTATGGAAAAGAGATGTCCTGGGGTATTACCAAAGCGACAAACAGCGGATTATTGGGCGGTGCTGTTATGAAATACTCAATACGGCATAAAAATGATGCATTTCATTATTTTGGCCTGGAGATTGTCAATATAAAACATCCCAAGGAAGAAAGGTATTATTCGTTTACCGGTAACACATATATCTATGGTAAATCAAATTATCTCTACAACCTGAGGGTGCATGGCGGCCGGTCGTGGACATTCTTCAAAAAGGCTCCCCAGCAGGGAGTTCAGATCGACGGGATCGTTGCCCTGGGACCATCACTTGGGATTGTCGCACCCTATTATATCGAATATTTACGCACAGATGGGAATGTGGTGAGGGAACGATATGATCCGAATATACACTTTGATCAGAACAACATCCTTGGTACAGGGAATCTTTTCCAGGGGATCGGGGAATCGGATCTTATTTTTGGATTAAATTCAAAAGTAGGCATATCCTTTGAATTCGGCACGCTGAAATACAATGTTTTCGGGCTTGAAGTTGGATTCATGATGGAAGTGTTTACCAACAATATTCCGATCATCCCGACCGCGGAACAATATAAACTATTTCCCAATTCCTTTGTCACCCTTTATTATGGTTCCCGCCGGTAAGCCTGGCCGTAACATTATCGCTGTAAATTTGTTACATTTGTAGGAAAGAGCATTGTAAGCATGATTGAATTGCCTGTTGTTGATAAAGAAAACAAATCCGTTAAGAGGAAAAAACCTGATTGGCTCAGGGTAAAATTGCCTGTCGGGAAGGAATATGCCCGGGTGAGGCAGATTGTTGATAAAAACAAACTACATACCATCTGTGAAAGCGGGAATTGCCCGAACATGGGTGAATGCTGGGGCGCCGGAACGGCCACTTTTATGATCCTTGGAAACGTATGCACAAGAAGCTGCACTTTCTGTGCCGTGGCAACAGGCCGGCCTCCCGAATATGATGAAGATGAGCCGAGAAGGGTAGCGGAAGCGATCAGGACAATGGGGGTGAAACACGCGGTGATCACCTCCGTTAACCGGGATGAGCTTAAGGACCGTGGGGCAGAGATCTGGTATAATACTGTAGTCCTCACGAAGGAATTGAGCCCGTCCACCACCATTGAGACCCTGATCCCTGATGTCAAGGGAAGCTGGGAGGCCCTTTATCGCATGATCAGCGCAGGGCAGGAAGTGGTTTCGCATAATATGGAAACGGTGGAACGTCTTTATCGCAGGGTCAGACCACAGGCAAAATATCAGCGCAGCCTTGAACAGATTGAAAAGACAAAGGAATACGGGAAGAGGACCAAATCAGGAATCATGCTCGGGCTTGGTGAAACGGACGATGATGTTTTTAAGGTTATGGACGATCTCGTGGGTCATGGATGTGATATCCTTACCATAGGTCAATATTTACAGCCCACGCGCATGCACATCGAAGTGGCTGAATTCATTCATCCCGATAAGTTTGCATTCTATAAGGAAGAAGGGTTAAGACGCGGGATCAGGTATGTGGAATCAAGTCCGCTGGTGCGGTCAAGCTATCACGCCGAAAAACATGTTCACGTTTAGGGTTTGTCAGGTATAAGCCGCTTAACCGTCAGCTGTAATAGCCCTGTCTTTTTTTTCTTTCAAAAAGGCATCTGAAATTATATCCTGTCCAGGCAGAGAAAGCACCAATTGTACTTCCAAGGAGGACGGTAATGGCGATCAGAAGATTCTTGTTTTCCAGTTGAAATATCAATGCAATTTTTGAAGTGAGAATGGAATTTGTCTGGTAATCAATACGCAAGGCTACCCATAACCAGATCAGTCCGACGCCCAGTGCTCCAGCCAGAAAAGCATTGATGCCTCTCGACTTGAGGATCATCCCACCCAGAAAAGCCGCAAGTGCAATGGACCACCACGGGAGGAATTGTTCGAATGAATAAGTGAGAATGCCTATGACGATGAATTTTGCCAGGAATTTCATGGGTCAGAAGTTGCAGTTATGGATTTTTTCGTCGTTCAACAGTTTATGGTTTTTTTATGGCTTAAACAGGAATGATTTGATATCCGCATGGGTAATATCCGGTTCCTTCCAGAATTTGATTTCAAAATATTCCCCGCTGGCCCATTGATCAACAAAGGTATCATAGGCAGGACTTCCCGGATTTCCACTCTGTCCCCCCGGATAAATCCCCAAGGCTCGGATCTCTTCCCCCATTTCCACGATCTGCCTCCAGGAAGCGCCCCATTTCGGGCCATTTGCACTCACGATATGTTTATTACCACCAATGGGAATCTCAAACAGGCTGAAAGGCTGCAAATTGGTCAGATGCATAAGGCGCGTATTCTTGAATTTATACCAGAGGGGTTCTTCACCATCATGAAGGTTTTTCCAGTTCAGGATACTGTCGACAGTTGCAAGATAGGAGGTTAGCAGGATGTTATTCATGTTTTCCCTTTCAGGAGTATGTTTGATATCAAAGGCCGAATCCAGCGGAAAATCATTCAGAATTTTGACGGTGATGTAGTCATCCGGTTTTACCATGGGAATGTCCCCGTCGTATTCATCCCATAAATAATCATTTAATTTTGACCACCAGACTTCGAAATAAGAGGGACTGATCTGATCGGGCAGGGTATAATAATTCCATTCGCGGAGATCCCGATAAATAAAGAGCTGGTTTTCATCGAGATTACCGGTATGCAGGCTGTCAAGCATAACAGGCAGTGCTTCCGAGGCAAGCATATGATAGGTGTCGTTCTGCAATAATTTCATCTCATCGATGGTTATATTCGTGAGCATGGACAACTTATTGTTGATCCGGCGGTTACGGAAATATTCCTCTGTATTATTATAATAATAGTAAGGATATTTCCGCGTGAATGGATGCTGGTTTGCCGAGCTTACAAAACCCCTTTTCGGATTGATCACCCTTGCATCGTGTTCATCAGGAATATAACCCTGCCATTCATATTTCGGATCACTTCCATCCATCAGGAATTTTCCCTGTTCACTCCATTTCAAAGGGAATTTACCTTCGATGAACATGCCGATATCTCCGTGCCGGGTGGCGACAACAATATTCTGTGGCGGACATTCAAAATCTTTTAAGACATGAGCAACCTCCTGCATATTCTGTATCCGGTTCAGATTATAGATCACCAACAGTTCCTTTGATGGATTATGTGCCGTCCAGCGTAATGAAAAATTTCTCATGGATGTATCTTCCGGAAAGGTGTCGTCGTAGACTACAGGTCCGTAATGGGTATATATGACCGTATCGGTAAAGCTTTTGTCCCCTTTTATTTTAATTATTTCCGGTCTCTTCTGCGTTTTCAGCCATTGTCCATCATAGAGATATTCCTCCGTACCGCCGGCCCTGAAGGTAATTTCATACCAGTCCCGGATATCCCTTGGGGCATTGGTCAATCCCCAGGCAATGGAGTCATTAAAGCCAAGTAACAATCCCGGTAAACCGGGAATGGTGACCCCATAAGCATTTATACCAGGGCCGGATAGCTGCTGCGCAAACCAGATTGATGGCATGCTGAACTGCAGATGCGGGTCATTGCATAGGATTGCATTCCCGTTTTTTGTTTTCCCGGGCGACACAGCCCAGCTATTGCTTCCAATTCCTTCCGGTTTATCTTCCGGTACGACAGGTGAATACCTGTTCCGGATCGAGAATTCCTCCGGGACCTTAATTTTCACCGGATCAAAATTCCATTTAATATCTTCCGGAATAACAGGATCTATTCCTTCGGGTACTTCAGGGAACAGGAAATCAAACCGTTTCTTGCCAAATGCATTGACTATATTTGTATTCTGCAGATCGTTATCGCTGCCCGAAAGATCATCTGCCATATATTTTAGCAGGAGGACATTTTTAAACAGGGTCCATTTTTCAGGCCGGTAGTTCAATAATTTATATTCCACTGGAAAATCCCTGTATTCCAGCTGATCAATATAGGCATTCACCCCATCCGTATAGGCCTCCAGAAAGTGAATATGGCTTTTCTCTTTTTCCAGTTCTTTTAATGAATTTTCAGCTCCGAAGGCAAGTCCTTTCCGGCGCTGCCGGCGATCAAAACTCAGGGCCATTGATCCAAGGATCTCGGAGACCCTTCCTGAGGCAACATAGGATAAAAATTCCATCTGCCAGAGCCTGTGATATGCCGTAACATAGCCCTGGACAAAATAAAGATCATATTCGGAGCTGGCATAGATGTGAGGGATGAGATTTTTTTCGTACAATACCTCCACCTCGCCCGTCAACCCGGGCTGGTCAAGCGAAAATTTCAGATCGAGCGGATCTTTTTCCGCATTCTGCCAGAAACCGTGAAAAGGATCGAGCAGCTTACCAATGGGAGGAAGATTCCCTGCTCCCGGTATGGAGACCGGCATATTCAGGAAGAGGATCAATCCGGCAGAAATGATAAAGGATAATAAAAATCTTAAAAATTTCATATTTCCAAAAAACAATGAAGAGGGTCCTGCAACATTCAAAAATAAAGATAAACCATAAATTAAATCAATATCACTTTACTTGCGAAATCAGGCATTTTATTTATATTAAAAAAACATATTTCAACGTATATTGAACATGACTTGCAGGGCTAATTACTCAAAATAAAGGCGCCTTTAAAAAAATGATCCCGGGTCTTCAGGTGAGAATATCCGGCATAGAACTTATTACAGGACTATGTTCAGCTATTAATGCATATATTTCCCAAATATTACATTAAATCCATCCCGGAACATGCTCGATGATCCCCGGAAATCAATGTTTTGTTGGAAATAATGCCCGATAAAAATCCGAAGAATAAACCAGCCGGGATGATATGACAACTTTTATTACTGATGTAATTATTATAGGGCTTTTCGAATTTTCGGCAAATAAAATAGCCCTACATTAGCGTCTGGCAATGAGGTTTATGTGAAGATGGTAAATAAGTCCTTTGTTCTTTGCTTTAATGGATGTAATGTTTAAGCTAAAATACATTTAAACTGATTCTTAAAACAATCAGTATGGATCAAAGTTCTTGTGCGCTCAGGTGACTTCACTCTCCTTTCGACAAACCCTTGAAATCATCTCAGACACCTGGCGCATAAGAACTTTCTTCCAAAAAGATCATATAATCATTTGCCGGCCGATCAGACTTGACATGGCATCCATTGAGCACCGGAAAATTATCAACCTGACCCACCTGTTACTGTGTTTTCCTTGAATTTCTGGATAAGTTGACAATGGATATGCAGATAATGGTTTTGAATTTTTTTTTAATGTACTATCTTGATTTGCTTATTGCTAACGGCAGGCCAGTGTGATAATACAATCATATAAAACTCAATCGCTGAGTACAGGTTTTTTGTTTCAATTCACTCCTTTGGCGCTATTTCCAACATTCTTTTACTTCTATTCGACCTTATATTTCTAAACAATTATTATTCCGTCGGGATCGAACTCATTACTTTTCCCTGTTCGTGTTTGTCTATCTTAAAGCCAGAAAATGGAATGAGATACGGTGGCCTGGCAAATTGCTGACAGGGAAACGGACTTGGCCTGTATGTCGTAAAATCAGGTGTGGAAAAACCCGAAGGAATGATCCGGTTAAAAAGGAAAAGGGGGAATTTTAACCGGTTTGATATTAATTTTCCTATATAACATAATCTTGAGGATAAATTATTTTATTGTAATACATGGAATTCTCCAGTTAATCATGGGAATGGATCAGCGAAAACCCGGGACATCCCTGCACCTGACGATCTCAATATTCCCTATTCAGGGATCCTATGGTGACCCTTTCTGATGGATTGTGTTTACCTCCCGGTAACGTAGTCATAAACCCGGATATATTGAATTTGGGTTCTAAATGAGTAAAATATGGAGTAAATTCAAATTCCGTGAAAATTAAAGCATGAAACAAGTAAAAATCCTTCTTTATGCACTCCCCTGGCTCCTGATTGTGATCCTTCTTTTATTATGGTTCCTTGGTTTTGAATTTCCGGGAAAAGGCGGCAGGGATCATGTGGAAGTGATCAATACCCGTCTGATCCTTGAAAAAGTGGAAGATCTTGGCAAAATCGAACTAATCAGGTATAATTACCACGAAATATTTGATTATCAGCAATTGAGTATGGGAAAAATCCGTGGTTCTTCCGCATTGCGGCAGTTTGACTACAGTCCTGACCTGAAAGCGGTACTAATTACCCGGGGAGAGGCAGTTGGATGCATCGACCTCACCCGGATGCAACTGAATGATATCGTTTACCGCCATGATACCCTGATCGTATATTTACCTGATCCGGAGCTTTGTTATTATAAACTGGATCTGGAAAATACAAGGGTTTATGATTTTGAAAGATCAAGCTGGTGGAGCAGGCTGTTCCCGGATGAGGATGAAATGAAAGGGGTTATAGAAGATGCCTTCAGGGAAGCCGAAAGACAGATCAGGATTAGTGCCTTAGAAAGCGGGATCCTGGAAGAAACTAAAAATAATGCCGAATTGATCCTGAGGCCTCTGATTGAGAAGCTTGCGGATAAACCTGTTGTTTTTCTTTATAAACCATCCGGCAGCCTCAGGACGCCGGAATTGAAGAGCTTTTAAAGGATCTATTGAAATTATTGTTGAAATAAAACCCGTTCATTATGCAAACCATTCTTGGTGCTACCGGAATTATTGGAAAGGAAACCGCAAAAAACCTGCTTAATTATACGGATCGTATCAGACTTGTCAGCAGGAATCCCAAAAAGGTAAATGAAAATGATGAATTAATCACCGCCGACCTTACGGTAAAGGAACAGGTTGTGGCAGCAGTAAACGGATCGGATGTGGTATATCTGACAACCGGCCTGCCCTATGATTTAAAAGTCTGGCAGGCAACCTGGCCAGTGGTCATGCGAAATGTAATTGATGCCTGTAAGAAAAGCAATTCCAGGCTTGTTTTTTTTGATAATGTGTATGCCTATGGCAAGGTGGATGGCTGGATGACTGAAAAAACCCCCATCAATCCCAGCAGCAAAAAAGGGGAAGTCAGGGCAAAAATTGCCGATATGCTGATGACAGAAGTGGCTAAAGAGGGGCTTGAAGGTATGATTGTCCGGGCCGCTGATTTTTATGGTCCTGATGCACCCCTGAGTATCGTGACCATCACTGTATTTGAAAATCTGAACAGGGGGAAATCAGCCCAGTGGCTTATCAATGATAAAGTAAAACATTCCTTCACCTATACACCGGATGCAGGCAAGGCCACAGCATTGCTTGGGAATACGGATAGTGCATACAACCAGATCTGGCATCTGCCGGCCGACCGTGATGTATTGACCGGGGAGGAATTTATCATGATGGCTGCTGAAGAATTCAATACGAAGCCAAAATACATGGTGGTAAAAAAATGGAT
>JAGTVG010000401.1 GCA_018224645.1 Cyclobacteriaceae bacterium | reverse complement strand
GATTAATGTAGAAAACATCCATTATCCTGAACCATGACAGGGAATACATATAAGGATCTTTCGGTGATACTGGCTGAAAAACAGCGGGTGATTGAGGAACTGAAGGAGGAAAAGAACAGTCTGCTGCGGGTAATATCGCATGATATAAAATCACCCTTCAACCAGTTGTTCGCATTGATCCAGCTGATAGAACTGGAAGGGGAAAACCTTGGGGAAAGGCAGAAGGAATACATTGAAAAGATGTATTTTGCCGTGATCAGCGGCATTGAAATGATCCAGAATCTGCAGGATTTCCGGTCAATCGATCAGGAAAACCTTCAGGTCAGCATGGACAGGTACGACCTACGGATCCTTTTGAAGAAGATCGTCGCTAAGTTCCAGATCCAGTCGAGATTGATGAAGGTCGAAATCAGCCTGAAGGAAGAACCCGCTCCGGTTTTCATTCATACCGATGAGATACTTTTCCTCAAGATCCTTGAGAAGATCCTATCCAACGCCATAAAATATTCACCCGCCCAATCGACGGTAGAAATGGCCATTGAACAGGATGAAGGAGAGATATGGATCCGTATCAGGGATCAGGGACCCGGGTTGAACGCGCAGGAATTGCCCTATATTTACGAACCGTTCAGGACGTTGAGCGTCAAACCGGTGGCCGGAGGCGGCACCACCGGGCTGGGGATGTATATCGTAAATAAGATCTCCGGCATGCTTGGCATCAGGGTACAGATCAGAAAGGTACGGTCAGGGGGGTTGATCGTCAGCCTCAGGTTGCCGAAAAAATAGGATCGCAGGTCCTCATGCAATGAATTGAACTCATGCCATGACTCGGAGTCATGGCATGAGTTCAATTCATGAGTCCGAAAAACGTGATCATTGCAGGTCGATAAAAAGATCGTCATTTTCCTGGATCAACGCCATTAGGGAAGCGATCACATGGTCATTCTTGATCACATATTTCCGGATCCCTTTTTTTACAAGGTCCAGGACAAGGTTGGCATCCGTATTGGAGCTCAAAAAAATCATCTGAACCGCTGGATGGTCCTTTTTTATGGCTGAATACAGTTCAAGGCCATTCATCCCGGGAAGATAATAATCCACGATGATCAGCGAAGGGATATTGTTTTTCCGGATTTCATCCAGGCAGAGTTCCGCGGAACTGAATATACGAATGTCCTGAAATCCTTTTCCCGTCAATGAACCGCGGATAAATTCTGCATAATAAACATCGTCTTCCACGAGGAAAATCTTCATTTCAATGAAAGTTTTTCATCGAAATTGTTTTTCCCCTCGTCCAGGAAACGGAGGAAGTTGTTAACATCCAGATCATAGGCTTTGGGTTCGACGAGCAGGTTTTCATTATGGTCGAGCAGAACATAAAAAGGCTGGGCGTTGTTATTGAAATGGTTGATCTGGAAATCGGCATTCTGTTTACCGATGGTCTTTTTCACTTTTCCGTCATAGGATGAGGTATACCAGTCCTCTTCAGGCAGCCTGGTCTTGTCATCCACGTAAAGGGCAACCATGACATAATTTCTGGAAAGCTTTTCAAGCACGGCCGGGTCTGACCAGACTCTGGCTTCCATTTCACGGCAATTCACGCATCCATGGCCTGTAAAATCGATAAACAGCGGTTTGTTCTTTTCGCGCGCACATTCAAGTGCCTGCTCAAAATCGAAATACCCCTGGAGACCATGCGGGAAATTGAGGAATTCATCATACTTCGGGGGTTCACAAAGGTCATCACGCACATCCCCCGCATAGGTGACCCGGGTGTTCCTGATCTCATCCAGGATCTTGAAATCATGGGTTGACATGGGCGGGAGGTACCCGGCCAGTTTTTTCAGGGGCGCACCGAACATACCCGGGATCAGGTAAATGACAAATGCAAAGGTGAGGATGGCCAGGATCAGGCGTCCAACGCTTATCCTTTCCAGTTTGCTGTCATGCGGCAGGCGGATCTTTCCGAGGATATAAAATCCCATGAGGGCGAAAATGATGATCCAGAGGGCCAGGTAGATCTCGCGGTCGAGCAGTCCCCAGTGGTATGCCTGGTCGGCGACGCTCAGGAACTTGAGGGCAAATGCCAGTTCGATGAATCCCAGCACCACCTTGACGGCGTTGAGCCATCCGCCGGATTTGGGCAGGGTGTTCAGCCATTCCGGGAAGATGGCAAACAGGGTAAAGGGAATGGCAAAAGCCAGTGCGAATCCAAGCATGCCCAGGATCGGTTTCAGGACGAGTCCTCCCGCCGATTCCACCAGGATGCTGCCAACGATGGGTCCGGTACATGAAAATGAAACCAGCACAAGCGTAAAGGCCATAAAGAAGATGCCGGCGAATCCTCCTTTATCAGCCTTCTGATCCATTTTATTCACGAAGGAACTGGGCAGGTTGATCTCGAACAATCCGAAAAAGGAAAGGGCGAAGATCAGGAACACCAGGAAGAAGATGATGTTGGGCAGCCAGTGAGTCGCCAGCACGTTGGCTACTTCGGGTCCCATGAACGGGGCAATCACTGAACCGATGATGGTATAGATCAGGATGATGGAAAGTCCATAGATCAACGCATTTTTTACACCTTTGGAGCGGGTTTTGGCACGGCCTGTGAAAAAAGTCACGGTCATCGGGATCATGGGGAATACACAGGGCGTCAGCAGGGCGGCCAGACCACCCAGGAAAGCCACGATCATAAAGGAAAGCAGGGTGTACGGATCGTTCACATCCCGCTGATTCAGGACGGAGGTTCTTTTCTGATCCCCCTTCGCCGCCTCCCGGTTTCCCGGTACTGCTTCGCCAATATTTTCTGCGCTTTCTGCAGGGCCTTCCTCCTGGTCCCTGTCAATCTCTGCCTCCCCGACCGGGATCAAGGGTTGAACGCTGATTTTTTCAGTTGCATCTTCAGCATCATCCTCAGCATTATCCTCAGTATCTTCTGATCCGGGGCCGGTAGCGGTTCCGGTTTTTCCCTGACCGGTTTTATGATCCTGACCGGGACTTTCCGGGTTGGCGCCGGCCAGGACGGTGACATCGCTGACGGTGAATTCATCCTCAAAAGGGATGCATTTCCCGTCGATATCCGAACAGACCTGGTAACTGTAGCTCCCCTGGATCTTCAGGTCCGGGGCCAGGGCCCTTACGGTCTGCCGGAACTCTGCCTTGCCGCTGAAGTATGTATATTCCCCCTCAAAGATCTCATCGTAGCTTTTTTTCGGATTGACAGGTTTGATATCACCGGCAAGTTCGTAGGAATCATCCGGTTCAAAAATGAATTCAGTGACCATGGGTCCGAGGTCCGGATCGAAATCGGAGGAATACAGGTACCAGTTTTCATCG
>JAGTVG010000400.1 GCA_018224645.1 Cyclobacteriaceae bacterium | reverse complement strand
GTACATCATTTTTCCTGTATATACCGGATCCAACAGGATCCCGAATTTCTTCTTAAAATCATTGATAAAATCGATCAACTCCATTTTAAACCTGGCAAAGCCGCCAAAATGATAATTCGATTCAAGATGCCAGTTCTGGTACTCCCTGCCATTGTAGGACCGTACCAGGCCGGATATATCATTTTTCAGGAATTCCCCATGCTTCAGAACCGGAAATCCAACCCCATATTTATCCCCATCCAGACCGGCCAGGATACCGGCCATCGTTCCACCGGTCCCGCAACAAACAGCAATCACATCAACCTCCTGGTCGATTTCCCTGACAATTTCACAACAACCCCGGACGGCTTCAACATTCGACCCCCCCTCAGGGACCAGATAGTGTGGGCCATAAATCTTTTCCAGCTCGTTAAGAAATGATTTATGATATTTCCTTTGATAGGATTCCCTGGAAAGGTAATGAAGTTTCATGCCCTTCTCGGATGCAAAGGCCAGGGTCGGGTTTAAGGGATTGTATGGTTCCCCGCGGATAACACCGACGGTTTTCAGTCCATACATCGCTCCGGCAGCAGCAAGAGCATAAATATGATTGGAATAAGCTCCCCCGAAGGTGACCAGGGTTCGATGTCCTTCCTTCCTCGCCCGCTCAAGGTTATATTTTAACTTCCTGAATTTATTGCCGGAAATATATGGATGGATGAGATCATCCCTTTTAACATAAAATCTGACGTTTTTCTGGTCAAAAAGTTCACTTTTTATCTCATTTATGACTGTTTTCATGCATTTTTGAAAAATTCAAAAAAACTCGTACTACGACTTAAGTCGTAGTACGAGTTTTAAAAATATGAAATTTATCTCAGGGTTTAATGTTCTGATTAACCCTGAAGAAATTTTCCGGATCGTACCTTCTTTTTATTTCCACCAGACGGTCATAATTTTGACGGTAACTTTTTTTCACACGGTCACCGCTTTCTTCCATCAGAAAATTGGTATATCCACCACCAGACGAATAAGGATGTAAGGCCTCCCAATATTCCCTGGTCCATCTGGTGATTATTTCCGTATTGGCAGGATCCGGATCAACCCCGACAATCACCATTGAATACTTCGCGTCCCTGTATGCCCAGGGAGTGGTTGAATTATCCACCCTGCCTGCAGCTCCTGATACAGGATACAAATGCATTTGAGATAGCGGCGTTGGAATTTCAGATCCGAATTTTAAATGTTTTCCTGCCGCTTCAGCACTCAGCTCTGTGAAAAAATCACCCCTCCAGTACCATTGCATTCCCGGCACCATCATTTCATCGAACATCAACTGAAGGGCAGGAAATGGCATCGGACCAATATGTTCGAATACAGGATGCATCTTTTTAACCGGTTCAAAGACCTGACCGGAATGATTGAGATCCCCGGCATAACACCACACAATTCCGCAAAACATTTTGTTGTGCAGATTTTCCGGGAAAGGAGGGCCGGGAACCATCATGGTTGCGATAAAACCATTCAATTCATCAGGAGCATTATTAATAAATCCATGATACCATTCCATTATCTTTTCAGTGTCTTCAATGGGCCATAAAGAAATCCCCCCCACCACGGTATGTACGGGATGAGCTTTAAACAGAAAAGAGGTGACTATCCCAAAATTGCCTCCTCCTCCACGTATAGCCCAGAAAAGATCGCTGTTTTGTTCGGCATTTACCGTCACAAAACTGCCATCCGCCAATACCATATCCGCTTCCACCAGATTATCGATGGTCAGGCCATATTTCCGTGAAAGATGCCCTGATCCACCCCCCAGGGTCAGACCACCAACTCCGGTGGTAGAAATGATACCCGAAGGCACCGCCAGTCCAAAAGGATGCGTTGCGTGATCCACTTCGCCCCAGGTGTTCCCGCCACCCACTCTGACTGTATTATTGGTTGAATCCACCCTTACATACTTTATACCCGACAGATCGATCACCAGTCCGTCATCACAGATCCCCAGACCCGCTCCACTATGGCCTCCGCCTCTGACTGCCACAAGCATATGATTATCCCTGCCAAAATTCACCGCATGGATCACATCCGCCACATCTATACATTTTACGATAACTGCCGGGCGTTTGTCGATCATGGCATTGTAAACTTTGCGTATTTTGTCGTAGTGTTCGTCCGATGGGAGGATCACTTCCCCCTTCAGTTGTGTTTTCAAGGCTTCAATGGCCTTAATTTCCAGGTCTATCATCAAATTTTCCATGGTATTAAAGTTTAATGGTTTCTGCAAACTTCATCATACATTCTCCGGAGGAATATAACGTTTGACCCAAAAAACTGTAAATCCGAATCATTCCGGAACACCATGTTATTCAGTCATGTGGAGTAATGAGGTTTGAGGGCGTAAAGCCAAAACGCTTATGGAAACATTTTGAAAAATAGGATGGACTTGTAAATCCGGCTTCGTAGGCAATTTCAGCAATATTTCCCGCCCCTTTCTCAATCAATGCGGCCGCTTTATTCAATCGGAATTCCTTGATGAACTCATTCGGAGAAAAACCAGACAATGCCGAAATTTTTCTGTTCAACTGGGATTTGCTCAATCCGATTTTTTTGCAAAATTCCAGCACATTAAAATTGGAATTGTTCCAATGATCTTCGAGAATATCCAGTAATTGATGGATGAATTTTTCATCTTTCGGATTCAGCATTTTTATATGTGAACTGTCTTTGAAAAAAGAAATGTCCTCCCTGTTCAGGAGATCCAATACTTCAGGGGCAACCAGAATCTTCCCGGATTCTGCCAGAAAACATAATCTCCTTGCCGATAAAACAGCCTGTTCGAAAAAATCGTAATCTTCCGTAACAGGCATGCCTGCACTTAATCCTGCACAAATCTGAAAACCTTTTGTGGATGATCCATTGTCTTTTAACTTAAATTCTTCAAGCATTCCATGCGCACATCTCATGCCGTTTGAAGCTGAAGAAAAGGAAATCAGAAAACCAGAACCCCCGTGTTCAACCTCGCGGCCTTCATGATTTTTTACCTGCGTCCGGACGATCTTATTAAACATTTTATAATGCCCGGAATCATTTATTTCACCATGATCAGATAATGCAAACGGAGATCTCTTAAGATCTGTGTATAATATTGTGCGAATGGCTGTTCTGTCCTGTTGGGAAAGATGCGGATCTTCAGATCCTGTGAGATTCTCAGGATCCTCAATTCTCCCCAGGAATGCTTCGACAAGACTGTTATCCACTTCAAGGATCTGATGGGGAATCAACCCATGGGCATGATCGTGCATTTCCTTAACAGCCTCTTTATCAGGAGCTTCAACCAGACAAAAAGCGATTCCCCTTGTTTCATCAAACCAATAGGTCAATCCGCGGCAACCGAACTTATCCTGTACTTTCAGATCAGCCTGATGTGCTTCGGCAACATCCCTGGCGGTCACCCCCGGCAGATCATGTCGGTCCATGTAAATCGGCATGGCAATGGATTTAATTTGTTAAACCGGATATATTAATCATTATAAACTGATTTTACAAACCAGAGAGGAAAAACATATCTATAAATTTCAGCGGGTAAAAATTATCGAATTTTGTAACTTTAGTATATTAAATAAATAT
>JAGTVG010000399.1 GCA_018224645.1 Cyclobacteriaceae bacterium | reverse complement strand
CTTGCCAGCGCCATCCTGAGCGATCCAAAAAGTGAATTTACCGTTCGTGCGATCACCAGAGATATTAAATCTGAAAAGGCAAGGCAGCTTGCCGATCTCGGGGCGGAAGTGGTCGCTGCTGATATTGATGACAGACAAAGTATTGAAAAAGTATTAAGAGGTGCCTATGGGGCATATTTTGTCACCTTTTTCTGGGCACATTTTTCACCTGAAAAGGAATATTCCCAGGCTAAAAATATGGCGGAGGCGGCAAAAAAAGCCGGATTGAAGCATGCGATATGGTCCACACTGGAAGATACAAGGGAATGGGTACCGCTCGATGATGACCGGATGCCTACCTTGCTGGAAAGTTATAAGGTACCCCATTTTGATGCAAAGGGTGCCGCAAACCAGCATTTTATTGATGCGGGTGTACCGACCACTTTTCTTGTGGCTTCATTCTACTGGGATAACCTGATCTATTTTGGCGCAGGTCCCAAGCGTGGAGAAAATGGCAAACTGGCGATTACCTTTCCGATGGGAGATAAAAAACTTGCCGGGATTGCTGCAGAAGATATTGGCAAATGTGCTTACGGCATATTTAAGAAGGGTCCTGAATTGATCGGGGAGACCATCGGGGTGGCAGGAGAACATCTTACCTGCCAGCGGATGGCAGAAGCCTTATCCAGGGCGCTGAATGAGGAGGTTATTTATAATGAAGTAACCCCAGATCAATACCGCAGCTTTGGATTTCCGGGTGCCGATGACCTGGGTAATATGTTCCAGTTTTACAGGGATTTTGAAGAGGACGGTTTGAAATTGCGGAATGTAAATTATTCAAGAGAACTGAATCCGGAACTGAAGTCATTTGAAGCTTGGCTGGCATTAAATGCGGGAAAGATTCCCCTGTAAGTAAACGATCTGGAATTATTTATAAGAACTTTCTGCTTTTTCTAAGAACTTTATGCTTTCCTGTATCTGACAGTCTCCCCATATTCGTGTATCCAATTCAATCGGAGGAAAACAGGGATTTCCTGCATGATCAGGTCGCGGATTTAGAAAAACCCCATGCACTGTCCAGGTTTTCGCCCGTAAAATAACGCGGATACCTGAACTTGGTTTCAACGTTCTCGATTAATAAACTATATGAAATTAACAGGGCACCTATTGTCATTTTTTTGTTAGCCGGTAATCAGGCCATTTCCAGGAATCCTGATTTGCCGGAGGACATCCAGTCCTTTTACCGTGAAAAGAATTTCATAAATACACATACCTTAAAGAAAGAAAGGATCGCGATTTTCACCATCTTAACGGGAAAAAATGACCTCAATGAATAGTCGCTCGGGTATGCAGACATTTTACCTGACCTTCCCGGATAACTTTTATTTAATATCAAAATCCATAAACACTCGTCCGGGTTCACCGGAGTGAGTTCCAGCCCTCCCGGGTGACTGTGATTTCTACATAAAACTATCCCAGCCTGTAAAAAGATTGCATTTGATCTCATTTCGAATAAAAGGCGACAATTCCGATTAAAAGGCCATTCCAGATATTAATTTCAAGTGTTTATCCTGATTTTTTTGATGAAATTCACTGTAATTTAACTATACATAGTTCATGAAAAGAATATGAATTTAAGCTGATTTCAGGGGTAATACATCTTTTTCAACCGCTGATGATCCTTCATCATCTTCCGATAAGTCGGCTTGTGAGGTAAATTCCGGTTGAAAACCCCCACAATATCCGACAGGGATCTGACAATCATGTCCTGCGGAAAACTTGATCTGAGACCAAGCATCTCTCCTACTTCCGGACCGACAAAATATTTGATCTGGCTTTCCACCAGAAAACCAAGTCCCCCGGGCAGTGCCTCCCTGTAATGTTCGATAAGGGATCGTGTCAGCGCAGCACCTTCCGGATTTTTTTTAAAATGCCGTTCCCTAATGATCAGATCGAGTTGTTCGGCTTCCTCCATCCGGTCTGTCAGCAAGGTCTCATCGATCTGTATCAGGTATCCGACCCATTTCCATAAATGCAGATAAGCATTCAGGTCTTCCTCTTTTAAACGAAATCCTGAGGCTTTTAATGCTTTCAAAACCGTGTATGAAAATGCAAGATTGGTCCCAAGCATATCCTCCTCATTGGCTGGTATACCCCAGACATTATCCCATTTCCCGCTTTTTAAAATAAAATGCCTCGCCATCGCATGGATCAATCTTACCTGCTGTACAGCAGGATAGCCAGGTCCATTCTCATCAAATGCATTCCTTTCGGAGATGGCAATAACAAAGGATGCCGTTTCCAGCAATCTTTTCCCAGGCTTTTTTCGTATTTTTTCGGAGAGATACAACACCTTGTTGCCCGGAGAGGCGGCATAGCAACTCGGCAGGGAAACGGCCCCAAGAAGCATCATGATCTCAAGGGCATAAGACCGGTAAAATTCCGCTGCCCGTTTCAACTGATCCTCATCAACCCATACAGGCATCACCTGTTTCTGATGCATAAAGGAGTTGATCCCGGGATCCTCTGAAGAAAATCCATTTAATTTATCAAGTGGGAGCGAAACCGTTTCGTATAAAAAATGTGCTTTACCGGCTTGCATGGCAATTTCCACGATTCGGTCAGCCTGCCGGTCGGAACTTTGACGCTTTTGATCCAGTATTTCCGTATTAATTATCATTTCCAGTTAATACAACTAAAAAAAGGAAAGAGTGTTGCATGAATTATTATTTCGATCATAAAAACCGTAAAGTTTTTGTTAAGGAAGTTCAGGGTAATTTTGAAATTATTAGTATTTTGAGGGTTAGGAATAAAAAAGGAATATATGAACGCGACTCAATTTTCGGAAAAGGAAGTCCTTGATTTTAACAGGGATGGATATATCCTGGTTAAATCACTGTTTGATCAGGAGGAGACCGGATTGTTAAAAAAATCGGCCGCAGAGGACCGCGAACTGGATAAACATTCGGTTGGTAGAAATGATGGGGAAGGCGGAACGGTCCGCCTCTCCTTATGGAATCATCCCGGAGATGATATTGATGGAATGGTTGCCGGGTGTCACCGTGTGGTGGATAGGGGCGAGACCCTCCTGTAAGAGG
>JAGTVG010000398.1 GCA_018224645.1 Cyclobacteriaceae bacterium | reverse complement strand
TTCTCCCGTTTTATCGGGCGGTGAACCTGGTCCGCATAAGATACAGGGAATCGGTGCCGGGTTTATCCCTGCCATTCTGAACACCGCGATCATTGATGAGGTAATACGGGTTAAAAATGAGGATGCATTCAAATGGGCAAGAAGATTGATGAAGGAAGAAGGGATATTGGCCGGCATATCGTCGGGTGCTGCTGTATGTGCTGCGATCGAGGTATCAAAAAGGAAGGAGAATAAGGGAAAGATGATCGTAGCCATTCTGCCCAGCACCGGTGAACGGTATCTCAGCACCGATCTTTTTGCTGATTTCAGGGGATGATTTATTTCCGGAAAGATGTCAGGATAAAAAAACCCTGCTCTTCCATATTAAAGAGCAGGGTATAGATGGGCAGTGCATGATTGTTGGGTAGTCCTCAGCCTGGTTATTACCTCATTCCGGAGGCAGGAAAGACCGGTATAAAGAATTAAGTGTTATCATTATTCTGTAGATCAGATTTTCAATCATTTATTCTTAATGTATTATTTGAAAAAAGGTCACCCACCGGTTACGATAAAATTAATTTAAGGAAAAGATCTTAATTAAGATACCCATAAATGTGGGATATTAATCCTTGAAAGAGATGACATCTTTCAAAAAGATGTCATCTCTCCTCCGCGCCTCTGATCCTGATCATAAATCGTTCGATCTGCCTGCGGTGCCTGAGTAGATGAACAATGGCATGTTCGAACAATTGCTCAACATCGTATTTCTGACCCCATCTGACGGGGATCTTTTTTGCTTCTTCATATTGTTCCAGTTGAATGTCAGGATAATCGGAGAATAACTTTTCATTGTATTTGAACATTTCTCCGAGTTCATTCCGGTATTCCTCTTTGGTATCGAATGCAGGAGCTGTTCTGTATTCGATTTGTTCGCCCAGACTTTTCCGGATCACGATCACATAATTATAGCCCGCTCTGATCACATGACCCAGGATCGACTGGATAGAAACACAATCTGGATCTTTTGTCTCCTTATCAACAATCTGCTTTAATTCATGGTCTGTCAGAGATCCTGTTATTTCCTTTATTTCCAGGATCGCTTTTTCATATTCATCCAGTAAAGCACCGATTGCCCCGTTATTTCTGAATTTTTTCATCATTATATAAAGTTAATGTGATGACCATTCCGGTTCCAATCATTCAAAATAATGGTCGGATAGCGCAACAATTCATTTTTTTTTATTCTCCCTTTATAACCTCTTTCACGGCTTCCAGGTATCCGTATCCCCATCTCATATCGGGTTCGAGATAACTCCCTTCCACCCATTCGTTCCACGCGTTGATGATGATCATCTGTGGCTGGTCCGGCCTGGCCTTCACAAAATCGATGGTTTTCTGCATGTATGCGCCGAAACTTTCCGGGGTATTGTGGATATGGACCACTTTGTCCTTACCGAGTTCAGGATACCGGGGGGTATTGTCCCAGCCGATGGATACTACCGGAATGAAGGGGACATCAAGGGTCGAATCCCACCTATGCCTGACGGTCATGGCATTTTCAGCCCACAGCAGGTAATCTTTCTCAATCCCGGACCCAGTCCAGTTATAGGTTGTCACACTGTTAGCCCCCAGTTTTTCCACGATCCCTTTAACATCCAAACCCTCTTTATACTGTTCACCCAGAAGATAGGGTCTTCCTCCTCCACCCCAGCCGATCAACTGTAGATGCAGTCCGGGATAACCGGCTTTTATTACCTCATCCCTGAAATAGTCAAGTGCTTCCCTTGCTCCGTCGAGTCCGTTGAAACTTTTCACCAGGTTCTGGAGGCTGAAAATTGAAAAAACCGGTTCACCGTCAATTTTGAAATAATTGGGCTTGCTGAAATAATTTTTTATGATGCGGTCCACAATGATCCTGTAATTGTCCTGGTCGATGACTCCCTCCCAGATCAGCGAGTCGGTCTTGTAACGGAAATGGTTCCACATGTTTCCCGGAACATCGTGGTTCGCCCACATCAGGTAGAAGTCCATTTTATCCCTGTTCGCCGCTTTCAGGAATCCATTGTTCAATGTGGATTCGAGGAAGGGCCCGCCATCATACCAGTACCAGTCGAAGATGAATACATTCACACCATGCGTGGTGGCAGCCTCTATTTTCTTTTCCATCGCAACAGGATCGTCATCCATTTCATATCCCCAGAGGGGAACACGAGGCTGGTAATGACCTTCAAACCTGGGTGATGCGCTTTGAATGATCTCCCATTCACCGATGCCCTTGTCCCATAATATTTCCCGGCTTCTGGGTTCATCGTGACAGGAAGGCCAGATGTAGGCAGCTATGTGGAATCCATGGTCATTTGCTGAATCCCCGCCTGCCGTGGCATCTTCCTGTACGGGGGTTGAGCATTTACAGAAAACAATGAAGGCGGCCATGCTAAATAAATATAAGGAGCGCTTGATTGGAATTCGTGAAGATTTCATAGGATAAAAAATTAATTTATTCAATTTATAAAAAAGGATGATATAACCCGAAAAATTCATAATTTTTCCTGTCTGACGGCTTTGCTCCATTGAAGCTATGCGAAAGGGATGCAGGCAGGCGCCCGGAGGGCCGCCCCGATAAAATCAAACAATTTTAAACTCATATTTTTCTTACAGATCATCTCCTGAGGGCCATTTTATCCAATAATCAATAGTTTTATAGTAATTTAATATATGGCGATATATTAAAAATTATCATTCATATAAGTGTCTATGTATAAATATTTGTTTGCATTTAGGTAATATTTAACTTATATTATCGCCATATTTTAAATTACACGTAGCATGAAAAAACACCTGACTCCTATTCGTTTAGAAGGGACCATTGCATTGGATGTTAACCCGGAGGATCCAGTATTATGGAAACTGTCGATGATATTGGATGCTGCTCAAAACAAAGGCCAAACCATTGAGCGAATTGCTTCCAAATATGGTTACACAAGAGAATATTTTTACCAGGTGCTAGATAAGTTGAAAAGCCAGGGAAGCCAAAGTCTGCAAGATCGCCCTGCAGGCCCTAAGAGGAATTATAAGCGTACAGCGGAGGTTACCAAACAAATCATCCGGCATCGCTTTCTTGATCCGGAGGCTAGTTGCGAAGTAATCACACAAAAGATGAAGCAGGCCGGATACATTATAAGCCAACGAAGCGTTGAGCGGGTTGTCCATGAATATGGACTTCAAAAAAAGGGCTACATAAAGCAAATCCGGCAAATGCGAAAAAACCCATAGAGACCCAAAAGACAAAGCGTTACAATACGAAGGTTAAAATAAGCCCCAAGGACAATGAGCGGGAATTCCGGCAAATGCTCGCTCAGAAAGTATCGGGTACTTGCGCGGGAGTATGGCTTCTGGTGCCAGAATTGCTAAGGTTGGGAGTCTGGGACTTACTAAAAGGATGGACAAGGGGGAGTGACATAGATTTTGAACCCAGGATTGCATTACAGTTGATCAATGAATCTGCTTTATGCATTAACCGGGTGAGGAAGAAGAATTCCTTGAACCACCAAGGGTTTCAACTGGCTAACGGGATGGGCAGGCTGATTACTGATGAACAGGTTCATTTAGTGCTGAACAATCACAAGATGGAAGAGGCTCAGGAGCTTTTGGTTAATTTGGGGTATCAAAGGCAATTATGTGGACATTACAAAGGTGATATTGTAGCCATTGACCCACACAGAATGATCAGCGCCTCTAAAAGAGTGATGGCCAAAAAGAAAAAAGTAGCCGATTCGCCCTCAGAAAAAATGCTGCAAACCTATTTCAGTCTATGCACCCGGACAGGACAACCTATCATGGTGAGGATGGCTTCCACCGGCATGCCAACTACTATAGCAACAAAACAATTATTACTTGATACAGAAAGGATCCTGAAGAAAAAAACATTATTGATTGCTGATAAAGAACATTTTACTATTGATTTATTAACCTGGGTTAAACAACATTATGGTTTTGATATTCTAGTGCCGGTATTAATGACTGAGAAAATAAAAATGCTTATAAAAACATTGACTTATACGCCCCTGTGGCCAGGATATGCCATTGCGGAAACCTGCTTTTGCTTTAATGGATCTAAGGAAGTATTCAGACTTATTGCACAAAGATCAGGAGAAATAATCACCCAATATTCATACAATGCCTTTATTACTACCTCCCGGAAATCAGCTCAACAACTCCTGACTGAAATTTATGATCAACGATGGAATATCGAAGAATTTTTCAGATTTGAAAATGAATTAGGAATGAATAGAGCCTCTACATTAAATCTTAATATCCGATATGGCAAACTCGCCCTTTCCATGATTGCCCAGGCAGCCACTCACCAACTCAGAAGAAAGTTGAAAAATGATTATCAAAAATGGGATGCAAAACATTTGGCCACAGAAGTATTGGCCTGGGCTGATGGAGATATCCGGGTTAAGGATGATACCATTATCGTTACGTTTTATCATGCTCCTAAACATATCAATCCTTCTGATTATATGCATCTACCCAGGATCCTTGAAAAAGAGAATATCGATCCGCGTATACCTTGGCTTTACGATTTTAAATTAGACTTTCAATTTAAATAAAATGTAAGATCATTATCCCGATAAAAATCCTTGATAAAATCGGGGCGTCACGTATTTTATTGAACATATTTAAGTTACATACAATGGGGATTCCATTTCAAAAATAATTAATGAATAATCGGGGTTAATTGATCAGTAGAAACCGGAAAGTATAAGGGGCACGTCTACTGATTTGAGTTTTTTCCTCTGCCTGACATCCGCACCAGCGTTCAAAACTTCCCATTCTTTCCATTAAATATAAAGGAAGATATGGATCAATGACTCAGTCAATGATTGGCCGAATTCCTGTTCAAGAGCTTTCCAGACGGATTTATCGGAAAGTGAAGGCCATGTAAGTCAGGCAGGATCAACTGGTAAGCCCGTATGAGGCGCTAATAATGACTTGAATCGGGATTATACGGAAACACATGCCATGACTCCGAGTCATGGCATGAGTTCACAGGATTTCGTTTATTCATTCCAGCCCGTTTGAGGGGGGAGCCATCTTGCCGGCAATTTTATTCATTAACTTCTTGTATTTTTTTTCCTGGTTGAAATCAGTAAATTTCAAGTCTTCGTCTACGATGGCAGTACATCCTGATGGAAGATAATATGTATCATCTGTTTAAAGAACCTCTTCTTTTTCGTTATCATTGATGGCTGACACTGGCAGTTCAATTGCTTGAATATACAGGAATTAATTGTTGCCAGATCAGCCTTCGATACAGGCATCTTACACCTACAGAGGATATTGCAATTTAAATCGAAGATTCCTGATTGACCCGGGGATTGGGCAAGAATGAAATTCAGTCAAATTCCTTTCGTATTAATAAAACATCTGTTAGCCATTCAGGAATCTTCAATGAACATAGGAGATTCTTGAAATTGAATCGCACCTCCCTTTTGAAGTTTCCTGAATGACAGACTGGACTTGAGGCTGGAACGGAAAAATATGGAATCTCCACCAAACATCAATTTCAGTCTTTCCAGAAGGAATTTTCCCGACTCCTGCCGGGCGTTTCTAAATCAAAATGACCGATTAAACAGTGACCAGAACATACTGGTTGCAGAAGAACAGATCATCTTGAAGGTAATGGACCACATTACGCTGCAGGACTAAAAGAGCATAAAAAAACCTCCCGGAGGAGGTTTGTCTGAAATAGCATAAAATTCTTATCCCCTGACACTGGATTCGGGGATCCTTTTCCTGAGATCGTTCATCTGGTTATGGTCTTCCTGACCAATGGTGAAACAATCCACAAAATCCTGTGCCAATGAATATTGCAGGCATTCATCCACCTTATCAGTCAGGTCACCTGCCCCGAATAATTTCATGCCGATAATGCTCTTTCCTTTCTTTTTCATATCCTTCAGCACATTGACCACCGTAGGCACGTCGGCATCCATCCTGGAACCGTAGGGATTAATCCTGGCGAGGTCGACCTGCACCCAGTCGGATGCAGCGGCAGCCTTTAAAGCGCCCAGCGTATGGCATGAAACGCCGTGTGCCTTGACGATACCGTCTTCCCTGGCCTGGGAAAGCATTTCCATCCCCGCTTTTTTTATCTCCGGCCAGTCATCCTTGGTCATAAAATGAAGCAGTACGATATCAAGATAATCCGTACCGATCTCCTGCCTGAACCTGTCGAGATCGGCTTTCATCTCTTCGGCCGTGGTGGCATGCGTTTTGGTAAGGATCACCACCTTTTCCCTGGGAACATATTTCAAAGCTTCCTTCAAATGCGGATGGGTCCCATACTGATCCGCGGAATCCCAGAAAAAGATTCCTTCATCATAGGCATTGTGAAGAAGTTCGGCAAGACCCTCGACACCCAGTTTCCTGGTCTGGTTGGATGACCTGTTAACGCCGTGTGTGCCGGTTCCCATGGCCAGTCTTGATACCTTAACTCCGGTATTCCCCAGTTCAATCACATCATTCGCATATTTTTTCTTCTCACCCGCGTAGGCATGATAAGGAAAAGGATTCATCGCCATCACTCCTCCAGCGAACAGGGATGACTTAACAAAATCTCTACGATTGCAATGCTTCATAATCAACAGGTTTATGGTTTACATGAAATAATATTCTGATCTAATCTGTTACGATACGAAGAAAATGAAATAAATGTTAATAAGACACGATCAAACCTGCGAAAAAGGTGCAGGGGAGAGTATAAAATCGGTTATGTTTGAAACGGTATCTGCATACTGGGGATCACCGGCGAGTGATTTCCAGTCCGGATGATCCACAAATGTCTTCCAGTTCCGATCCCTGGCCTCCATGCTGTCGAAGACCAGCATATAGGTAAGGTTTGGCATCATCGGGCCTGCCAGGGTCTCACCGAAAAATACAGGTGTCAGTCCGGTATTTTTGAATATGGCAATCTCCCCGCCTTCGTTGAACATGTCGATCTTCTTCTTTGCCGCCTTAAGGTTATGGCTTTCGTAAATCCGTAATTCATATATGCGCCCGTTATTACTGAGTTTATCCTTTGGGACCTCGATGGCAGGCATATCCTTAAAACCACGATAAAGAATCTTTTCTATCCGGACATAGGCCGGGTTGGCAAGGGGTGCATTGAGGAAATCACTGCCATCCTTCCAGAATTCCTCGTTATCCATCAACCTGTCGTACAATGTGGTGAAGGATTCAATGGTCTTATGCTGTATCAAGACATACAGGGTTGGGCTGTTGGCGCCATAGCGTACCCTGAAGACACCGACCGGGCTAATTCCCATTCCGTTCAGGACAGGAACCGCAACATTTTTGTAAAAATCCTCTACGGAATTCTTTTCGGCTCCGACACCAAGATGATATTTGATCAGTTCAAAATATTGCCTGTCGTCTTTTTTGTCAAAAGAACCCGCGAAGCTGCCGAGGGGAGCCACAGAGGCCATTCCGGCTACAGTTAAAAAATTTCT
>JAGTVG010000397.1 GCA_018224645.1 Cyclobacteriaceae bacterium | reverse complement strand
CGGCCTGCCGCCGGAAGGGAGAGGTGGATACATGGATTGATTGTCTCTCCTCGAGACCCCGTCTCCGGTCTCCCCGTCTCCGCGTTTCCCCGTCACCACATCACCAAATCACCAAATGATTAGTATATTTGACCCATAACTGGATTATTTAAAGGTGGACAGATCGCTGATCGTAACACATGAGGGAAATGAGATTTTTTCAAGCCGTGCTAAATGGCTGTTTCCTCTATTCGATCTGGAAGAATATCTGACAGGGAAGGACCTTCCGGTTGAAAGGATGGAATTGACGGAAAAGGTCGCCGGTCAGGCCGCAGCTTTCCTGATTGCCCGGCTTGGTTTCCGGAAATGCCATGTCAGGTTGATCAGTGAACAGGCCATACCGGTTTTTGAGCGTTTTGGCGTTTCATTTACCTGGGAGAACAAAGTGCCCCAGATCCAGTGCCGGACGGAACATATCCTGATGAAGGAAATGAGCCAGGAAGAGGCCTGGCAGTTGTTACGTAGAAGGGCTGGCCGCGTGCATGGTGCCGATATCAGTATCCAGAAACTGGAGATCAATATCCGGGGAAGAAGCATTATCAATGGGCTGGACCTGGAGGTGAA
The DNA here is from genome assembly GCA_018224645.1 of Cyclobacteriaceae bacterium. Lineage (GTDB taxonomy): Bacteria > Bacteroidota > Bacteroidia > Cytophagales > Cyclobacteriaceae > JAGTVG01. Next base: position 2,023 of record JAGTVG010000397.1, on the reverse strand, counting down.
ACGCGGTGAAGGTATGATCATCAGCGGGGAAAATGGCGTCGGGAAAACAACTTTATTGCGTGCCATGCTGGGATTACAGCCTATCCATTCGGGAATAATCAGGATCGCTGACGTTCAGATCGGGAGCCTGGTATGGAAAAAAAACAGGCACATTGCCGGCTATGTGAACCAGGAACGGACGAGGAGCATTTTTCCTGTTTCCGCAACTGAGGTGGTCGAGATCGGGCTTGCCGGCCGAAGCCTCTCAAGGCAGGAGATCCGGAAAAGGGTGGAGGCCGCCATGCGGCGTACAGGATGTTTTAACCTGGCCGACCAGTCATTTCATAAATTATCCGGCGGAGAAAAACAGCGGATATCCCTTGCACGGTGTTTATGCCAGCAGGCCCGGGTCCTTTTATTTGATGAACCCACCACTTTTCTTGACCCCAGAGGCCGCGATGACCTATTCAGAATGCTGATCGAGTTATATGAAAAAGAAGCTCCGACCATCGTCATTGTCTCCCATGACAATACCTGGGCTGAAAAGTTCAAATGGGAAACAAAAGAACTAAAAGAGGGTAAGATATGGTAGAAATCCTCACTTATCCCCCGGTGTTACGGGGATTCCTGGTCCTGATGGTTGCGGGGGTGACATTCCCGGTGACAGGTGTATACCTGTTACGGATGAATCTGCTTCCCCTTCGGTTTATGCTCATGCATGGGGCCATTCTTGGAGGTGCGATTGCTTTATCCCTTGAATTCAATCCCTTCTGGACCACCATCCTGGTGAATCTCCTGCTGGTATGGTTCATGTCACATAGTGCCCGGTCCCTGGAAACGGATACCGGGTTCATCAGTACGTTTATCATGGTGGCAAGTATCGGTCTGGCATTTGTATTCATCTATATCTTCGATGTGCCTTCCCAGGATACACTGGGCCTGTTGTGGGGCAGTTTATATACCCTCACCAACGTGGAAATGTATGGCGGCCTTACGCTGGCTCTTGTGATCATATTGTTACAGGTATTCAGGAGAAGGCAGCTTAAAGCATTTTTCTTTGATCCTTCCATCGCTTTTACCTCCGGTGTGAATGAATCGGCAATATATTATACGGTGGTCATGCTGACCGCTTTTACAGTGGCCCTGGCCATGCGCCTTATCGGGGCTCTTCTGCTGGATGCGATCATCATTCTGCCGGCTTTGATCGCCATGCTTCATGCCCAGAGTCACAGCAGGGTTGTCCTGTGGGCTTGTCTCTGGGGGGGGATTTTTTCCCTGGCAGGATTTTTTCTGGCATTATGGATCAGGATCCCCACCAGTTCGGCCATTGCATTGCTGGCAACTGTTGTTTTTCTTTTCTTTTACCTGGTATCAAAATCGAGAAAATGACAAGGATTTCTGTTTCCATTATTTTATTCGTACTTTTTATATCCTGTCGTCAGCAGGAACAGGCAAGTGTCATTGCCACAAGTTCATGGACAGCAGCCTATGTGAAGGCTGCCGGGGTGAATGATGTGTTTGTGCTGGCTCCCGCCGAAATGCAGCATCCGACGGAATATGAACTTGATATCGATGATGTTGTTAAATTACGCCATGCGGAACTTATCGTCTGTGGGGGATATGAGATCATGATGGACAGGATCCGGGATGGTCTTAAAATTGATCCTGAAAGGATCCTCGAGATCAAAACCGATTATAACCTGGAACATATCAGGTCGTCCATTCTGGCGGTGGCATCCGAAATGGGCACAGAGGCTGCGGCAGTAAAAAACATTCAGGAAATCGAAAATGTTTTCAGGAATTCAGGGGAACGGGTCCGTCAGGGGGGGATCGATCAGGAACCGGTGCTGGTACAGTTTTTTATTCAGCCGCTGGCTGTGGAACTTGACCTGAAAGTGGCAGGCCTATTTGGTCCCCGTCCGCTTGAGGCGTTTGATATCCGTGACCTCATGGGCCTGGAATTTTCAATGATCCTCGATAATGCCCATAATCCAGTATCGGCCCCCCTGGTGGAATCCGGAGAGGGAATCAAGGTCGTCTATCT
>JAGTVG010000396.1 GCA_018224645.1 Cyclobacteriaceae bacterium | reverse complement strand
TCTGAATCCGTAAATAAATTTTTTAATCCTAGTTTTAAACCCCCGTGAATTATAAAAGAGTAAAATATATACCCGGTCGGATGATCGTCATTTTATCACTTTGTCTGTGATGAGGAACTAACGGTTGCAGTAAAACTTTTTCAATACCGGCATGGGATTAAACCGGAAGGTAATATCGATGAAAAGACTCTGGATGAGATGAATGTCCTTATGGATCAGAAGATCGATAAGATCCGCATCAATATGGAACGGATCAGATGGCTGCCGGCAGATCTCGGTAAAAAATACATCATGGTAAACCTTCCGGAGTATTCGCTGAAATACTTCAAGGATGATACATTAAGATTGGAAATGAAGATTATTATTGGTGAGATTGATAATTATACACCCATTCTGATGGATACCATGAAATATATCGTTTTTAATCCACTATGGAATGTTCCGAGATCCATTGCTTCCGATAAGATGCTGAAAAATCTGAAATCAGATAGAGATTATTATAAAAAAAGCAATTTCACCTTTTTAAGGTCCTCCTATTCAAGCGGTGATACTGTTGCAACAGACAGCATTGACTGGAACAACATTCCGGAGGAAAAATTCCCCTATTATGTTGTGCAGGAATCCGGAAAAACCAATTCACTGGGTTTGGTAAAATTCATGTTCCCCAATAACTACCATATATATCTCCATGATACACCCAGGGAGGAATTATTCCAAAAGCAAGACAGGGATTTGAGCCATGGATGCATCCGTCTGGATAAACCTTTGGAACTTGCAGAAATGATGCTTAAGGATCAGGATATATCAGGGGAAAACATCCAGGAAATGTTGATGGAAGAAAAACCGGATACCGTATATCTGCAAGAAAACGTGATGGTCCATTTTGTTTATCACACGGCATGGGTTGATGATCCGGGCAATATTTATTTCAGGGATGACGTTTACGGCCTTGATAAAAAGGCTATCTCCCTGCTCTATGATTACCAGGCACGAAAACTTTTTTATTCTTTCAGGCCAAATTGCACATGGATAGGAAAATGATCTGAACCAACGGCGGGCATCCTTTTGATTTTGATCAGTTTGAAATCCTCAGTTACGAACACATGATCAAGAGCCCAGCGCATAAATGGAATTTTGGCATGATAGGTATTATAAAAACCACGTCCTACCCGCGGATCCTTCAATCCGCTTATTTTCCGGAAATTGTATGAAGTATCGGACCAGGCAACATCGTTTAAATCACCCATGACCAGATAGGAATGATGCGGATTTTTTTTAACCTTATTAGCCACCATAGTTAGCTCCCGGTCACGGGGAAGGGAAGAGTCAGCTTCATTAGGAGCAGGGGGTTCCGGGTGGAGGCATATGAGTTTAAAAGTAAGTCCCCCTATAACAACGTCCATATGGAAGGAAGGGATTTTTTCCTTGTATAGAAATTTAATATCAATGTTTTTGAGGGGTAATTTTGAAAATAGTATCATCCCATAGGTATTATCAAGCGGGTATTTGACCCGGTATGCATAATCCTGATCCAAAATTTCAAGTTTATTATCCCAGTAATGATCTGGTTCAACAAAAAGCAGTAAATCCGGTTGATTCTTTTTCACCAGGTCAATCAGATCCCTACAATTCCTGTTCTTCATTAAAACATTCGAAACCATGGCAGAAAAAACATTTCCTGACTTTCCACGATACCGGGGTACTTCAGGTTTTTTTAATGGGGAATAGGGCAGGATATAGGCTATCTGAATGATCATTGCAGCTATTGTCAATCCGGCAATAATCATGTTCAGCCAGTTTAATTCCTCTATAAAAATAATAAAGCCACAACAGCAAATAAGTTGAAGGAAAATGATCTGCAGTCTCGGAAAATCAAAGAATCGGACCCACCAAACCTTTGTATATAAAAAAGCTATCAGGGTGGAAAGGATGGTTATTCCGGAGATTACGTGAAAGACAATTAACACGGTTATTGATTTAATTGAATACAGATATAATTTATTATAACCCCAGAAGAAATTAATGAAAAATTGAAAATAAATAAGGATTTAATTGAAAATTTAATCTGACTCCATTTAATTCAGCATATTTCGAATGCGATATTGGTTTTCATGCAATCAATGGACTTAAATCATGTCATTATATTTTCTGATCATCATGGACAGGAGGCCGATGAGCTTGTCAGTTTCGGATTGACCGAGGGCAGTCACCGTATACACGCCGGGCAGGGAACGCGGAACCGGAAATTTTATTTCGGGAATTTCTACCTGGAGATCGTTTGGGTGATCGATGAAAAAGAGATCAGGAATGAACTGACATTGCCCACAGGTTTATGGGAAAGATCTTGTTTCCGGAATTTCGGGTATTCTCCTTGCGGACTTTGTTTCACCCATACAGCAGAGATGGATCCACTTTTCGAAGGATGTGTTAAATACATACCGGAATATATCCCAAAAGGCACCAAGTTTGAAATATTGACGAATCATGACGTTCCGGATCTGCCCTGGACCTGTCGTCTGCCAGATATAAGGAATGTTGTGGGTCCGGAGGAACCAACGGAACATCCAGCCGGATTAAAGGAATTGACAAAGGTGAGGATCGGAATTCCAAAACCAGGCATTTCGAATAATTATACGGAATTCATTGAACGGACTTCTCCCATTGAATTTCAAACTGCAGAAAATCATCATCTGATCCTTGAATTCGATCATCGGAAACAGGGACGAACAGAAAAATTCCGGAAACTTCCCCTGACCATTGATTATTGAGGTACTGTCCGCCGGGTTCAGACAGGATGAATAGAAGATCGCAACTGGGATCTTAAAAAATGAATGATTTCTTTTGATCAGTGTAAGGGAATTCTGACACATAGGATCTGTACCGACAGCTCCTCTGTGAAGGATGGAAGGGTTATACCCGGATATAAGTTGATAAAAGAACCGGCCCACCCTGAACATGATCAGGCCTTTTTCATCCTCAGAAAAACCTGACGCCAGGCAAAGAACAAACAGTTCCCTGAGCGGAACCGCATGAAATCCTCCCCCGGATCCTTTAGGCCATTTCATGGATTTTTTCCCATCCAGCCACACCCTGTGCATATCAAAAAATACATGCAATCCGATCTTCACCGGGAATATGGAAGTGTGGGCTTCAGTCAATTGTAATCCAAGGTTGGATTTTATGTAAGCAGTCAAGTCGCCTGTAAAGCGGTTGCTTAAATATCCTCGCAGGTTATTCCGCTGCCGGGCCTATCATTTCATGTGGTTCATGAAAGGGCCATTCTCATGGAAATAATATTTGTGATTCAAAAGAAAAAGTTTGTTTTCTACAGGATATATGATTAAAATTGATAAAGGTTTTTACAGACCTTTACATAGCTGGTTGAACGTCCCCTGCCGCCAGGCAGGGGATATTTTTTTATATACTTTGTCTTTGGATAAAGATTGGACGGGAACTTTTTTGAACCGGAATATCCAGCATGGAGAGTATTGATTCAAATCCAGCCCATTTTCGTTTTACAATTTGCTAAATTTATACGATTTTGGATCAAATTTCCGGCTGGATCAGATACACTGGAACAGATATTTTTTCAAATTTAAAAAACGATCATGACTTTAAATCTCGTGACACTAAAAATAAGTTCCATCCTGATTTTGATTCTGCTTGCGCATAATGTATTTGGAGCAGAATACAACATCGTGGATTTTGGAGCGAAAATTAATGAAAAATCCACCGCGGCCATTCAGAATGCAGTAAATCAATGTTTCGATGATGGGGGAGGGAAAGTCATCGTTCCTGCCGGGAAATTCATTACCGGAACCATTGTTTTAAAAAGCAGGGTCAACCTCCATCTGGAAGCCGGAGCCATACTGGAAGCCAGCCTTAACCTGGATGATTATATTTCTACCTTTCGTACACATGGCATGATATTCAGTGAAGACGCCATTGGGGTGAGCATTACGGGAGAAGGAACCATTCATGCCCGGGGAATTGAGTTTTATGACCCAGCGCAGAATCATACCTATGAGGAATTTGACAAGAGTCTTACCCGGCAGAAGGAGAATTATATGCCGGAAGGTGAATTTTACAGCGATGGGCCGATCAAAAGACGGCCAAAACCTG
>JAGTVG010000395.1 GCA_018224645.1 Cyclobacteriaceae bacterium | reverse complement strand
CCTGAAGTCCATTGGTTTTTCACAGGATCCTTTCAAAATATCCTTACCCTGGTTGAAAAATTTCTAAACTCGCAATAAACCTGCTGAAATTTTCTCCATCGCTGGTGTTGTCCAATTCTTTTTCTCCATAAAATTAAAAAAAGTGAAAATTATCGTTTGTTTTTAAAGTTGTATTGTATTGAATTGCAAATATTTTGTAGATTTGGGCTAAAAATAAACCCACAAGTCAATATTTTTTTGCAAAATATTTAAAATCTCATTAATTAAAAGACTTATGATGAAGTTAAGACTGAAAAAAATCCTGTTGTTGGGATTTCCTGCTCTCGTTTTGCCTGGATATCTTTCTGCAGCCGATGGTACAGCGGTTGACACAGGAGTTACAGCATGGATGCTTACCTCCACAGCGCTGGTGTTACTGATGGTTCCCGGTCTAGCCATGTTTTACGGCGGGCTTGTCAGGACAAAAAATGTGCTGGGTACCATGATGCATAGTTTTTCCGCCATGGGGATCATGACCGTAATATGGGTGGTGGTCGGTTATTCCATGTGTTTTGGTGGAAATGTATTTGGTGGTTGGTTCGGCTGGAATCCGGATTATGTATTTCTTACCGGGATCGATGAATCCATCATGGATGCAGGTGTTCCCGAATATGTTTTTTCCATGTTTCAGGGAAAGTTTGCGATTATTACACCTGCCCTTATTGCAGGAGCCTTCGCTGAACGGGTAAATTTCAAGGCTTACTGTATTTTCATTGCCCTGTGGGGTATTCTTGTCTACAATCCTTTATGTCACTGGGTTTGGGCATCGGACGGTTTTCTGTTCAATCTGGGTGCAAATGGCGCGATAGATTTTGCCGGAGGCACAGTGGTTCATATTTCGGCAGGCGTCAGCGGGCTTGTGGCTGCATTATTCCTTGGGGCACGTCGTGGTTTTCCTAAAACCAGCATGCCACCAAGCAATATGGTGATGACTATGATCGGGGGCGGATTATTATGGGTTGGATGGTTCGGATTCAATGCAGGTTCGAGTGTTTCCAGCGGATTATCCACCGCCCAGGCTTTGACCGCGACTCAGGTTGCCGCCGCTGCCGGGGCATTATCCTGGATCGTCATTGAAGGCATCCATCAGGGTAAAGCAACTGCTCTCGGATTTGTATCTGGAATTCTTGCCGGGCTGGTAGCTGTTACCCCCGCAGCCGGGGTTGTTCAGCCCATTGGGGCGTTGGTTCTGGGTATCCTGGCTTCCATGTTGTGTTATTATGCGATTATCCTGAAAAATATAATGGGATATGACGACAGTCTGGACGCATTCGGGATTCACGGTATCGGAGGAATCGTAGGTGCCATCGCATTAACATTCTTTATCAGGGATTCCTGGATGGATGATGCAGCATCAGCAGCTGGCGGAAGCTGGACTACCATGCAGCAATTGGGTATTCAGGTGACCGCCGTAGTGATTGCCATAGGGTATGCTGCTTTATTGACACTGATCATCCTGTGGTTTGTGAATAAAATATTTAAATTCCGTTCATCGAAGGAAAGTGAAATGATGGGCCTTGACAATGCCTATCATGGAGAACATGGATATGGAATGCTCAACCCTAACTAGAAATTAACATGAAACTAATATCTGCCATTATCAGAGAGACAAAACTTGATCAGGTCAGGGAAGCGCTGATCGAGGCTGAAATAACGCGGATCACCGTATCAAGGGTATCCGGACATGGACAGCAGATGGGGGAAGAAATCTACCGTACTACCAGGATAGTACCAAACCTGGTCCCGAAGGTCAGACTTGAAATCGCAGTCAATAATGAATTTGTTGACATTACAGTCAACGCGATCATTGAGGCTGCAAGGTCAGGTCCGGACGGAGAAGTGGGAGATGGAAAGATTTTTATCACACCGCTTGAAGACTGTATCCGGATCAGGACACGCGAAAGGGGAGGGAAAGCAATTTAGTTCAATAAAAAAGGGGTTAACTGATAACCCCTTTTTCTTTTTCTATCCAGAACAGATCCAGAAGATTTTTTACAATGTCTTTTGACCTGTCATTAAATGTCAGGATCAGGATCCATGCATCATCGTTCTGGGTAATGATCTTGCTTACGTAGTTAAACTTTTCGTAATCATTGAAGACAACGCCCTGCTCTTCAAGGGAAGTGAAGTCGCCCGTATTTTTTTCCTGCATGGCTTCTCTCCTGATGTGCGTATAGTTTTCGGTAAGTACATCAAGCATTTTTCTTAATGCAAGACGATTGCTGAATTTATCATTGATCTTGACATGATAAACCAGACCTACATCAATAAGCCTGTTGTTGATTTGAAATCCCTTGTTTACCGTCAGGTTTAGAGGGAAATTTTCCTTATTGATGTCCACTTCTACGAGTGAATTCTCAAAACTGGAGGAGAGCGTGCTTTCAAAGAATTCTCCAAAAGCGGCGGCTTTATCCAGTTTTTTCCAGTGATTGCTAGTGGGACTGGGATTGTTAACCAATGCCATCCCCGAAATTGATACCACGGATATAATCAGAATGATTGCTAACCGAAAGTATCTGTCGGTTCTTTTTATCATAGGGTAGAGTCTTGGTACTCCAGACAATTAACGAACAATTCTTGAAAAGGTTCGATAATGTATCTTGAATTCTGCTTTTTAATGGTTGGTGTAAAGATAGTTAAAAATCATGCCATTCAAACGGCCCGCATCGATATTATATGGTGTTCAAAAGGGAATTATCCCTCCTGGATTTATTTTTTTCTTTGAAATATATTGGACTCTATATAAAAAACTGCAATATTTACATGGTTACACTTAGTGTATTTTTTACACTGACATGTTGTAAATTATTTTTTTGTGTCTTTCAGGATAAATCCGAATATTTCAGTAGACTGTGTTGTTTTTGGATTCGATTTCAGGCAACTGAAAGTGTTGTTGGTAGAAAGGATTTTTCAATCTGATTACAGTCTGAAACCGATATTTACTGATCATACCCTGATTGGTAATCACATTTACGAGCATGAGGATCTGGAGGAGGCGGCCCGGCGGATACTGAAAGATCTTACCGGAATCGAAAATATCTATCTCGAGCAGTTTATCGCCCTCGCTCATCCTGAACGATTGAAGAAGGAAAGAGACCAGATCTGGCTTCAGCATATTGGTCATAATCCGCATAACCGGGTGATCACGGTCGGGTACTTTGGTTTACTGGATATCAATGCTATGGAGATCAGGGCTGGAAGCCGGAAGGTAAGCTGGTTCCCAGTCAATAAGTTACCTGCACTTGCATTTGATCATCATGATATGCTGAACCATGCTGTTGAATGTCTGAAAACCAGGATGCGGGTAAGCACCATTGCTTACACATTATTGCCGAAAAAATTTTCCCTGTCCCAGCTTCAGACCTTGTTTGAAGTGATTTATGGAACCAATCTCGATAAAAGGAATTTCAGGAAAAAAATGATCAGGATGAAATACCTGATCCCCCTGAATGAAAAACAATCCAATGTATCCCATAAACCGGCTCAGCTCTACATGTTCAGCCGGGAGGTTTACGAAATAACAAATAGGGATTTATTTGAAAATATCATTTAGAATAAGGATAAATTTTTAATCACAACGGAAATGAAATTAACGATTATCGATGTTCTGATCATCCTGGTTTATCTGGCGGCTACGGTGGTGATTGGATTCGTGCTTAAAAAATTCGCACAGAAGAGCAAACAGAATTATCTACTGGGAGGGAACAGGCTTCCATGGTACCTGCTTGGCTTATCCAATGCTTCGGGTATGTTCGATATTTCCGGGACCATGTGGCTCGTCACCATTCTTTTTGTTTATGGATTAAAAAGTGTTTGGCTTCCATGGTTATGGCCGGTTTTCAACCAGATTTTTTTAATGGTATTTTTATCGATCTGGCTACGCCGATCGGGAGTAACAACGGGAGCGGAATGGATCGGTACCCGGTTTGGGTTTGGAACAGGGGCCAGATTAAGCCATACCATCGTGGTTGTTTTTGCCCTCATTATGGGATTAGGATACCTGGCCTATGGATTTATTGGCCTCGGGAAATTTGTGGAGATATTCGTTCCCTGGGAAATCGTATCTCCATATGTACCTTTTGATGTCCCTGCTGAATATGTGCCCCATCTTTATGGGATCGTATTTACGGTATTTGCTGTGCTTTATTCCCTTCTTGGAGGAATGGCGAGTATCGTCTGGGCCGACCTGCTGCAGTATATCATTATGACATTATCGAGTCTTGTGATCGGGTTAATTGCCATGCAGGCCGTTGCCACGCATGCAGTCGTCGTGCCTGAAGGCTGGATGAATCCATTTTTCGGTTGGAAACTGGATCTGGACTGGTCTGGAATTGTGGCCGGGGTAAACCAGAAAATCCAGGAAGATGGTTTTTCCCTTTTTTCGATATTGTTTATGATGCTTGTATTTAAAGGAGTACTCGTCAGCATGGCAGGACCTGCCCCGACGTATGATATGCAGAAGATCCTTTCATCCAAATCACCAAGGGAAGCGGCATTGATGAGTGGTTCCGTATCCTTAATTCTCATGCCGATCCGTTATTTCATGATTGCCGGATTTGCCGTACTGGGACTGATCTTTTATGACCGGCTGGACCTGATCGTTGCCGGCCAGATCGATTTTGAACAGATACTTCCCTCTGCGATCAACCAGTTTGTCCCGGTAGGGTTACTCGGTATACTGCTGGCGGGATTGCTGGCCGCTTTTATGTCGACTTTCGCCGGTACACTGAATGCGGCCCAGGCCTATATTGTCAATGACATCTATTTAAAATACATCAATAAAACTGCCAGTAATATAAAAATTAAATCCATCAATTATATAGCGGGTCTGATCATGGTGGTGGTTAGCATCATCCTCGGCTTTTATGCAAAGGATGTAAATGACGTACTCCAATGGATCGTTTCCGGTTTATATGGCAGTTATGTGGCTGCAAACGTTCTGAAATGGTACTGGTGGAGATTCAATGGTTATGGGTTTTTCTGGGGAATGGTCGGTGGTTTGGTCCCGGCGCTAACTTTCCGTTATATATTCGCGGGAGTGCTCGATCTGTATACTTTTCCATTGATGCTGTTGATCTCAGTGATCGGATGTATCATCGGGACCTATTCTGCACCTCCTGTCGGGGAAGATGTATTAAAAGCATTCTATAAAAATGTCCGGCCCTGGGGATTCTGGAAGCCGATCCATGACAAGGTGGTGGCTGAAGATCCGGATTTTGTAAGAAATACACATTTCAAGCGCGATATGTTCAATGTCGTGGTTGGGATTATCTGGCAAACCGGACTGGTGATATTTCCCATATATATTGTATTGATGGAAACAGTCCCCATCATTATCAGCATAGGCATTGTGGTGATCACTTCGATCATTCTGAAAAAGACCTGGTGGAACAACCTTCCCCGGGATGACAAATAAAAATTAAATAGTCTCAAAAATGAAATACGGATATTTTGATGATGAAAACCGGGAATATGTAATCCAGGATCCCCGGACACCCTATCCATGGATCAATTATCTTGGAAATGAAGATTTTTTCAGTCTGATATCCAATACGGCTGGAGGATATACCTTCTTCAAAGATGCAAAATACCGGCGGATAACACGTTTCCGGTACAATAATGTTCCCATTGATCAGGGTGGCAGGTATTTCTATATCAGGGATGGCGAAACCATATGGAATCCTGGGTGGAAACCTGTAAAAACCGATCTCGATGAATATGAATGCCGTCATGGGCTGAGCTATTCCCGGATTACCGCCAGAAAAAATGATGTTCAGGCAAGTGTGCTTTTTTTTGTTCCCCTTGGATTCTGGGGTGAGATCCAGCACCTCACGCTTACCAATTCCGGACAGGCTGATAAGAAGATAAAGCTGTTCTCCTTTATTGAATGGTGTCTCTGGAATGCGGAAGATGATATGGCCAATTTTCAACGGAATTTTTCCACGGGAGAGGTGGAGGTCGACGGTCCGGCGATCTACCATAAAACAGAATATAAGGAACGAAGGAATCACTACGCTTTTTATTCGGTGAATGCACCTGTCCAGGGATTTGATACGGATCGTGATTCTTTTTTCGGGCTTTATCATGGATTTGACAGGCCGGATGCTGTCTGGAATGGAAAACCTTCCGATTCAGTGGCCCATGGATGGTCACCGGTGGCCTCCCATTATCTTGAAATCGAATTGAAGCCGGGGGAAAGCAGGGACCTCATATTCTTGCTGGGATATGTTGAGAACAGGGAAGAGGAAAAGTGGGAATCCAAAGGAATTATCAATAAAGCCCGGGTGGAAAAAATGATCCGGCAATTCCGTGATGTGGAGGACGTGAACCGGGCTTTTCAAAAACTGAAGGATTTCTGGGCAGACCTGCTTTCAACCTACCAGGTGTCGAGCGGTGATGAACGGCTCGACAGGATGGTGAATATCTGGAACCAGTACCAGTGTATGATCACGTTCAATTTCTCCAGGAGTGCCTCCTATTTTGAATCTGGCATCGGCCGGGGAATGGGATTCAGGGATTCCAACCAGGATCTGATCGGGTTTGTTCACCAGGTACCGGCACGGGCCCGCGAACGGATCCTTGATATAGCGGCAACTCAGTTTGAAGACGGCGGTGCCTATCATCAATACCAGCCGCTGACCAAAAGGGGGAATGATGCCATTGGCGGTAATTTTAATGATGACCCGTTATGGCTGATATTGTCCACAACCAGTTATATCAAGGAAACAGGAGATTTTACAATCCTTGACGAGCAGGTGCCTTTTAATAATGATGAGACCTTGGCAAAGTCACATTTCGAACATCTCAAAAGGTCTTTTTATCATGTGGTAAATAACCTGGGACCCCATGGCCTCCCCCTGATCGGGAGGGCTGACTGGAACGATTGCCTGAATCTGAATTGTTTTTCGAAGGATCCGGATGAGCCTTTTCAAACCACCGAAAATAAGGAAGGAGGTGTCGCCGAATCAGTTATGATCGCCGGCATGTTTGTTCTTTATGGAAGTGATTTTGCGGAATTATGCCGGAAGACCGGAAGGGAAGAGGAAGCAGCCATGGCAGAGAAGCACGTGCATCAAATGGTCAGGACTGTCGATCAATCCGGATGGGATGGAAACTGGTTTATCAGGGCTTATGATTTTTTCGGCAGGGAGGTAGGCAGCCATAAAAATGAGGAAGGAAAAATATTTATCGAAAGCCAGGGATTTTGTACCATGGCGGGCATCGGGCTGGAGGACGGACGGGCCAGGCAGGCGCTCGATTCAGTCAAGGAATACCTGGATTGTGAATATGGGATCGTGCTGAATAACCCGGCATTCACCAGGTATTTTATCGAATATGGAGAAATATCCACCTATCCCGCTGGATATAAGGAAAATGCCGGCATTTTCTGTCATAATAATCCATGGATCATGATAGGGGAAACGCTGCTGGGAAGAGGCGACCGGGCATTTGATTATTACCGGAAAATTGCTCCGGCTTACCTGGAGGAGATCAGCGACCTGCACAAAACCGAACCCTATGTATATTCGCAGATGATCGCAGGCAAGGATGCCCAAAAGCCGGGGGAGGCGAAAAATTCCTGGTTAACGGGTACGGCTGCATGGAATTTCTATGCCATTACCCAATATATCCTCGGAATAAAACCTGACTACGACGGGCTGGTAATCGATCCCTGCATTCCCGAAAATTGGGAGGGATTCAGGGTGACAAGAGGATTCCGTGGATCAAATTATCATATTGAGGTGAGAAACCCCGGGCATGTAAATAAAGGCGTAAAAGAAATAATTGTGGCAGGCGAAAGGATTGATGGAAATAAAATACCAGTCCTGAAACAGGGGAAGGACTATCCGGTAAAGGTGATCATGGGTTAATAAGGCCTAAAACTCATGCCCTCACCCGGAGTGATGGCATGAGATATAGAGGGCTGCTCAAAGGATCTGTTCCCGCTCAAAGGATCTGTTCCATGATATTCATGAACCGTTTATGGCCGTCCTTTTCCCTTTCGGCTATCCAGTTTACCTTTTCATTGAATCCGGGTGTTTTAAGGTTTTTATAACCACAAACCCCGAAATCCAGAACATTCAGATGGGTAGTATCGACAACTTGATAGTCAGGCAAGATTTATCGTGGTTATGGGTTAAAACGGAAAAAATTCCGTCAACATTTCCAGAAATAAAATTATAATAAATGGGAATCAATCCTTGCTTTTCCAGATTATTTTTTTCCGGATCCCAGCCCCGTCCCTACAGGAAGATGCAGCAATTTAGTTGCCTCTTCCTTGTAACGGATCCGATCCAATCTGAGAGGTTATAATACGGATCATAACCCGGCATCTTTCCGCGAAAATTTCTGTCAAACAATTGGATATGGAAACTTTTATATTAAATTATTGGAAGTTTGTACAAATTCAAGGTTCATGAACATTATTGATTGGATAGAAAATCATTGGAATATCCCTGAACATATCCAGTTCAAGATCCTGTACACGGTGTT
>JAGTVG010000394.1 GCA_018224645.1 Cyclobacteriaceae bacterium | reverse complement strand
TGGTCACCTGCACCTGGGCGTCGAGCTGTCCGTTGACGAAGGTCGAGTTGCTGGTCAGGATATAGTCCGCGCTCTCATCGTTGACGCCGATGCGCGCGCGCAGCGAGACCTATGTGGGGCTGATCAGGCTGGAAAATGAAATGCGCGGTTTACTCAGAATCAAAAGAGGATTACGTCCCATTGAAGAAGACAATTTTGCCCTGAACCGGCCGGAGGCCTTTGCCGATCTCATCAGCAATGTTTTTGACGTGATCGGGATGGCCGGCTGGGTAATCGGAAGTTTTTCAATCCTTGTCGGAGGTTTCGGCATTGCCAACATCATGTTCGTTTCGGTGAAGGAACGGACCCATATCATCGGGATCCAGAAATCATTGGGGGCAAAGAATTATTTCATCCTTTTTGAATTTCTTTTTGAGGCCATCTTCCTCAGCATATTGGGAGGATCGATTGGATTGCTGTTAGTTTACCTGATCACCTACGTGCCCACGGGAAGTCTCGATCTTGTGTTAAGTGTACAGAACATCATTCTGGGACTCGGCGTATCTTCGGTGATCGGTACGGTCTCCGGCATCGTCCCCGCCGCCCTTGCCG
Source organism: Cyclobacteriaceae bacterium (assembly GCA_018224645.1). GTDB lineage: Bacteria > Bacteroidota > Bacteroidia > Cytophagales > Cyclobacteriaceae > JAGTVG01. The sequence continues at coordinate 12,870 of JAGTVG010000394.1, read as the reverse complement.
CCCGTCTGGACCCGGTGATTGCCATCCGGAGCAACTGAAAAAGCCGGAAGATCGAAGCCGGAAGCCGGTCACCTTCGCCATCTTCGCTAAACTCAGGTTCAGGCTTCGGTGATTAAACAAAGACGGAAGCCTGCCTACCCGGCAGGTAGGCTCGAAGCCTGAAGCAGTACGCAGAGGGCTTATCATCGATCCACTTTTTTTCGATCACGCCCTAACGAAACACACTGAGTATACCCGGTATTCGGCAAAACCGTTTTTTCTGAAGTGGCAAATTAAAAACAACGAACCGTGACTTTATGGCCAATAAAATCACGGTTCGCACAATTCCGGCGGCAAAAACCTTTTATTTATTCTGTTTCTACCCCATTCAGCCGGGCCCGGATCTTTTTATCGAGCTCATCCATCAATTCCGGATTGTCCTGGATCAGGCTTTTTACGGCGTCTCTTCCCTGGCCGAGTTTGTTGTCCTTGTAGGAAAACCATGACCCGGATTTCTGAATGATATTCAGGTCTACACCCAGGTCAACGATCTCGCCTACCCTGGAAATTCCCACGCCGTACATGATGTCGAATTCCACAACCTTGAAGGGTGGTGCAACCTTATTTTTGACTACTTTCACCCTGGTGCGGTTTCCAAGGATGTTGTCGGCACTTTCCTTGATCTGTCCGAGCCGCCTGATATCAAGTCTGACTGATGCATAAAATTTCAAGGCATTCCCGCCAGTGGTGGTTTCTGGATTCCCGAACATCACGCCGATCTTTTCACGTAACTGGTTGATAAAAACACAGGAACATTTTGTTTTATTGATAGTCCCCGTCAGTTTTCTCAGGGCCTGTGACATCAGTCTCGCCTGAAGGCCCATTTTACTGTCACCCATTTCCCCCTCGAGTTCGCCCCGGGGTACAAGGGCCGCAACGGAATCAATGACGATGATGTCAATGGCACCCGACCGGATCAGATGTTCAGCAATCTCCAGCGCCTGTTCACCATTGTCGGGCTGTGATATCAATAAATTTTCCGTATCTATGCCTAATTTTTCAGCATAGGTTTTGTCAAAAGCATGTTCTGCATCAATAAATGCAGCAATGCCGCCTTCTTTCTGCGCTTCAGCAATACAATGCATGGCCAGCGTAGTTTTTCCCGATGATTCGGGGCCATAGATCTCGGTAATCCTTCCTCTAGGAATACCGCCAATCCCCAATGCCACGTCAAGTCCTAATGAGCCGGTCGAAATAGCTGGTATGTCGACAATTTTTTCATCGCTCAACTTCATGACTGTGCCTTTTCCATAGGTTTTGTCAAGCTTGTCGATGGTCAGTTGGAGGGCTTTAAGTTTCTGTTCTTGATCACTCATTTTAAAATTTTTACTTAATATGTTGTCCTGTGAAAATACGATTTAAGCAGGCAATAAACAACTAAAAATTTGCACAAAAAACCAGGGAAGATTAATATTGACCGGTGGAATTTTTGTCGTACATTGGCCGCATATTTCTTCGTGATGGCTTCAGCTACCCACGGCAGCCGGAGCAGGGCAGGGCTTTCCCGGTAAACCGGGACAAGGTTTAACACCTTGGCATATCTGGCTGAAATTGAATACATTAAATTGAATGAGTTAAATTAATTTTATATCCCGATTTCAGGAAAGTTTAAGAATAAATGGGGCTAATTTGCAGCATGAAACTGGTCTGCCTATTCATCACCACAGTTTTTATGGTATTTCCGGGATTTGTCAGGGCCCAGCTCGACAATTCCGCCTTTCATGATTTTTACGGGATCAACGCATCAGATTCTTCTGCCATTATATTCGGCCTGGAGGCATTCGGTTATGTCAGGAACAATGAATTTAAGGATGATATCGTTCCGGGATATACCTTATTCGGATATCAGTTCAAACCTTATTTTACGTATTACCCATCGGGAAGGATCCGGCTGGATGCCGGCGGTTTTTTCCAGAAGGATTTCGGGGATGAGGATTTCCGGGAGATCCGGCCGGTATTTTCCGTTAAGTATACAAGAAAGAATTTGTCAATGATTTTCGGTACCCTTGAGGGAGCCATGAGTCACAGGCTGATTGAACCCTTATACAATTTTGAAAATGTGATCAACCGCCGGGTAGAGGATGGGTTGGAACTGAAATATGTTAATGATCAGATATTCTTTGATACCTGGATCGAATGGATCAACATGATCGATTTCGGGGAAGATGCCCTGGAAGAATTTAATTTCGGAGTTTCTTTTAATTTCCGCCTCCTGGAAAATTCCGCTTTTATTCTTGACATCCCGGTGCAGCTGCTCGCCAATCACAGGGGCGGCGAAATAGACATCTCCCCGGAACCCGCCAATACCATTTTGAATACCGCTGCAGGAATCGGAATTGAATTACCCCTGCACAATACCAGGCTGATACAGTCAATCCGGCTGGATAATTATTACGGGCGGTACGATTCACAGCAGGATCCGGGCTATCTTCCATTCCTGAACGGGGATGGCTGGTTCCTGAACCTTACCGGAAAATCCGGATGGTTTGAGCTGATGTTGTCCTACTGGCATGGTGATCAGTTTTATGCACCCTATGGATCCCCACTTTATCAATCGGTCTTTTTTGATCCGGACAACACTGCAGAAACACAGAACCAGAGGGATCTTTTGTTTATCCGGCTATTGTTCGAACATGAATTCGGCCATGGATTAACCCTGGCGTTCCGTTTCGAACCTGTATTTGATTTCAACAAGGGTCATTTTGATCATTCGGAGGGATTATATTTGCGCTATAGAACAGATTTTTTACTCCATAGAAAAAGGTAACCTTGAAGAGAAAGAACCGCGTACTGGTAGTTTTAATCACCCTTATATTGTTCCTGCTGATCTACAACCGGTCACTGGTTTATTACGGACTGGTTCAGGCCAGGGGACAACTGACTATTATTTTCAATACAGAACCGGTAGAAAATATCCTCGGCGATCCGGCCGGACCGGATTCTTTAAAACAGAAAATCAGGATCATCCAGGAGGCAAAACTGTTTGCGATAAAAGAACTGGGACTCAAGGGCGAAAAAAATTATACTACTTTTTATGACCAGCGGGGGAAGGAACTTATGTGGGTGGTTACCGCCTGTGAACCTTACCAGCTTAAATCCTATACCTGGGATTTTCCGGTCCTGGGATCCTTTACCTATAAGGGTTTTTTTATTCCGGAAATGGCCGATAAGGAAGCTGAAGGTTTAAGAAGGGAAGGATATGATGCCTCGATCCGGAATGCCGGGGGCTGGTCGACCCTTGGGATCCTGAAGGATCCGATCCTTTCCGGTATGCTGGACCGGGAGGAAGGGCAGCTGGCCGAACTCATCATTCATGAGCTGACCCATGGAACTATTTTTATCCGTGATGATGTTACCTTCAATGAGAATCTGGCCACATTTATCGGGACGGAGGGAGCGGAATTATTCCTGGCAGTAAAATACGGGGAACATTCCACGGAACTGAAAGAATATATCCTGGTGGTGGAGGACCGGGAAAAATTTTCAGCCTATGTTCTGACCGGAGCGTCTCTGCTGGATAGTTTATATAAGACATTTAATCCGGAATGGCCGTCAGCAATAAAGGAAAAATTAAAATCAGAATGGTTTCTGGAATTTACTTCCAGACTCGATACTGTGAAATTCAATAATCCGGGACTATACGATGATTATTTCGATTCATTGGAGCTGGACAATAACTTTTTCATGTCATTTCTCAGGTACCGGGGAGGTCAGAAAAATTTTAAAGAACAATTGAATGAAAAATACAACGGAGACCTGGCAGCCTATATCCGGTTTCTGGTCAGGGAATATGAATAATGAAAATTTGATCTGCCGGTGCAGGACAGGCTAAAATTAAGTTTTCATTAAATTTTAATTGTTTTATTTTTAAAGTAGGCTTTTTAACATAATTTTAGAACAGAGTTGAAAAAACCTGAATTATGAGTTCCAAGGTTGGATACAAGGTACTTGTGGTTGACGACGAGGAAGACATACTTGAATTACTCAAGTACAATCTCAAAAAGGAAGGATATGATGTCAAAACAGCTTCCAATGGTGTAAAAGCCGTCGAGATTGCCAAATCGTTTTTGCCCGATCTTGTGATCCTCGATATCATGATGCCGCACCAGGATGGGGTGGAGACAGGTAGGCAGATGAGGCAGATACCGGAATTAAATAATACCTATATTTTATTTCTGACAGCCAGGACCGAGGAGTATTCCGAAGTGGCGGCCTTTGATATTGGCGCGGATGATTATCTTTCCAAACCCATCAAACCAAGGGCCCTGATGAGCAGAATCAGCGCCTTGTTCCGGAGGAAAAAGGAAGATAAAAAAGATAAATCGATCATCAAGATAGGGGATCTGTCCATCAATAAGTCAAGTTATACGGTCCTTAAGAATGATGTACCGATCACCCTTCCTAAAAAGGAGTTTGAATTGCTGTATTTTTTAGCCGGGAATCCGAACAAGGTTCATACCCGCGATGAATTGTTGCAGAATATCTGGGGGTCGGATGTATATGTGCTGGCCCGTACGGTAGATGTCCATATCAGAAAGGTGCGCGAAAAAATAGGTGAAGGTTATATTTCCACCTTGAAGGGAGTCGGATATAAGTTTGAAGCATAATCATTATGTTTGGCAGTTCCCGGGCAGTAGCACTTCTTCTAGGGATATCGATTTCAATTGTCACAACAGCCTTCCTGAGCCTTATTGAGGGTGTTTCCACCATTGCCATTGGCGTAGGCGCCATTATTTCCTTCTCCATTTCCTACCTGCTGATCTACATGACTTACCGCCTGTTCATATTCGATGAAATTAATAAGATCTATGACCTGCTGAATAAGATCAGCCAGGGTGACTACACCTTTGAAAAAGTAGAACCCGGTACATCAAACAATCCCATTAAACAATTAAGTTCGGAAATATCCAATTATGTGAATATCAAACAGCGGGAAATAGAGGATCTGAAAAAAATGGAGTCATTCCGAAAGGAATTCCTGGCTGACGTATCCCATGAACTCAAAACTCCCATATTTGCTGCACAGGGATTTATACATACCCTGCTGGATGGGGCGATAAAAGACAAGAATGTAAGAAGCAAATTCCTAAAAAAGGCGGCGAAAAGCCTGTCCAGGCTTGATAAGCTGGTTCAGGATCTATTGATCATTTCACAGATGGAGGCAGGGACCATCAAAATGGTGTATTCCCATTTCAACCTGAATAACCTGATCAGGGAAGTTTTCGATCAATTTGAGGACAAGGCGGGGAAAAAATCACTTCAGTTACGTTTTGAAAAAAATTGTCCCGAAGAAGTGTATGTGTATGCCGATAAACAGAAGATTTTCCAGGTTCTCCTTAACCTGATATCCAACGGGATTAAATATACTACCGACGCCCAGGGAATAATTTCTGTCAACATTGTCAAGGTGGATGAGCTGGTCAGGGTTGAAATCAGGGATAATGGTCCCGGCATTCCCAGAGAGGATATCAAACGGATCTTTGAACGATTCTACAGGGTGGATAAAAGCCGCTCGAAGGATAGGGGTGGGATCGGGCTGGGGCTTGCCATCGTAAAACACATCCTTGAAGCCCACCATCAACGGATATGGGTAACCAGCGAGATCGGCAAGGGATCGGTTTTTTATTTTAACCTGGAGAAAGGGATCCGTGAAAAGGCACTCGTTGAGGAAGCCTACGATGACTGATGGGCCTGATCCTTAAGAAAGAGTGAGATATTTTCGTAAATCTTGTCCATCAATAATGTCCGCGATTCAATACTTGCCCAGGCTATGTGCGGCGTGATCAGCAACTTTCCCCTGTTTCTGACCCGCAACAGGGGATTATCTGCAGATATGGGTTCCTGGCTCAAAACATCTATGGCCGCTCCGAGTATAAGATCCTCATTCAGGGCCCTGGCGAGGCCTGATTCGTTGATGATGCCACCCCGGCCCACATTGATCATGATGGCCGAAGATTTCATCCTCTTTATTTCCGTATAATCAATAAGATTGATCGTCCGGTCGTTGAGCGGCGCATGAATGGAAATTATATCCGATACATCAAGGAGTTCATCCAGGTCGACACTGCGAAATTCCGGATCAATATTATTCCCGGAAGTGGAATAATAAATCACCCTGCATTCAAAAGCCTTTGCCAGCCGTGCAACGGATTTTCCGATCGTTCCCAACCCGATAATGCCGAATACCTTATTTTTCAGTTCATAGAAAGGACGTCCATGATGGGTGAAGATCGGGCTTTTAACATATTCCCCGTTTTTTACATAATCGTCATAATACCGGGTATGGTTAAGCAGGTAAAAAAGCATGCTGAAAGTGGACTGTGTGACGGAATAGGTAGAATAATTCCCCACATTCATCACGCCGATATTTTTTCTGCCGGCATATTCCAGATCTACATTGTTCATCCCAGTGGCTGAAATGCATATCAGTTTTAAATTTTTGCCATTATCCATGACTGCTTTATCCATGACCACTTTATTGGTGATAATGATGTCGGCATCCGTTGTTCTCTCCAGCCGTTCATCATGCGCTGTTTTGTCATAACAGATAAGATCCCCAAAATCACGTAACCTGTCAATATTGGTCAGGTCTCCCACAGTACTGCAGTCTAAAAAAACTATTTTCATTGGTTCAAACCGGATTGTTTAATAATTTAAGGTTTTTAAAATCCGGATGTCAAATTTAAAATCATTTGATCATTTACCTGATGAAAAAATTATTTTTTTACCCTTGTTGCCTTATTATTCTTCTGGGAACAACTTTCCTCAGGGCTCAGGAAGTAAACAAAAGCATTCCGTCGGGCGGTGAACATTTGCAGGTCAATGGGGTATTCCCACATCTGACTGTCGTCGGCGCCCATGGTGCACGGTCAGAAAGCGGGATCGGGGCATTGCTGCCCTGAGCTGACCGGCTGTGGATGATCGGCTATGTGGCACATATCCATGGATCCAGGATCGGACTATACGAGATCGACGAACAGCTTTCAGATTGAAATCGATTATTTGGGCAATGAATCCTGGAACATCCTGGAATCAATCACCTCGGATGAATCGGGCTATGGCCATTACATTTTCCCGGATGGTTTTTCCGCCCAGTGGGTACGGATCAGGGCACTAGATCAGGCAGAACAGGTGAGTGCGAGCTTTTACTATCATTGATAAGAAGTGCCGGAAAATCTGCCCTGCCGATGTTTATTGAGTTTTAATTATTTTTTTAATACCGGATTGAACTAAAAGAAGTTTATTAATTGTTTCTGAGGTAAATGTACCTCTTATGGAGACGGATGTTTATCATAAACTCCGGAAACATCTTGATCAGATGCCCGTTCCCTTTCCTGCAACCAGGTCCGGGATTGAAATAGAACTTTTAAAATGCCTGTTTACTGAAGATGAAGCTATCATCGCATGTGAAACAAGCGCCTTTCCTGAAACACCTGAAAAGATCCATTCGCGTGTGAAGGATAAGTTCAGCCTGGAGGAGGTCAGGGAAAAACTGAAGAGCATGGCTGAAAAAGGAGCCATCCTGGAAAGGTTATCAGACCGGAAATCAAAAAAGTTATATCATAAAATCCCGCTGGCGGTTGGCATGTTTGAATTCCAGGTTAACCACCTGAGTAAACGTTTTTCGGAATTGTTCAATGCCTACCAGGAAGAAGCTTTTTTTAATGAACTGATCAGCATGAAAACCCAGCAGATGCGGACCATCCCGGTAAATGTAGCCATTGAACATCAGTTTGTTGTCGGGAACTATGATGATATCAGGAAGATTGTCGATGGTTCCCCGGGTCCTTTTGCCCTGATGAATTGTGTGTGCAGGCAGTCTCAGGATCTGCTGGAGGATCCCTGTCATTTAACGCAACACCGGGAAACCTGCATCACCATGGAAAAATCTGCAAGGCATATGATCCGCCGGGGGGTGGCGAGGGAAATTACACGAAAGGAATTGTTCAGGTTCCTGACAGAATTTAAAAAGATTGGCCTTGTATTGCAACCTGAAAACACACAGCATCCATCCTTTATCTGCTGTTGCTGCGGATGTTGTTGCGCCATTCTGAAACAGGCTGCCAGGTATGATAAACCGGCCCGCTTCATACATTCAAATTTCAGAACGGTGGTAAATGCCCGCCACTGTGACGGTTGTGAAAAATGTATGGAAAGATGTCAGATGGCTGCCATTATAAAAGCCGATGGCCATGTTGAGATTTTGGAAGAAAGATGTATCGGATGCGGTGTCTGTATCCCGGTGTGTAAACCGCATGCAATGAAGCTGGTTAAGAAAGAGAAAGAACTGGTACCTCCGGCCGATGACCATGAATTGTATAAAAGAATGCTGGTGGAACGGTTTGGTCTGTCCAGAACAGTGGGTATGGCCGCTAAATCACTGGTTGGCATGAAGGTCTGATGGATCGTATCCCCGATGGTCATTCCTGCCAGTAGGAATACCGCTCGACCTGTTTAAGTTCCAGTTTTCTGCCATCCCAGGTTTCCATTTTAAGCAGGAAGTTGGGATAGGTGCCTGATATCCAGTAGGTGTTGGTTTTTTCTTCGTCAAGATCCACCCGAACTTCCCATCCCGGGTTTTCAGGATCCCCGACATAGGGAAGTACTGATATTGAACCCTCATAGATCACTGGCGGGGTTGCTTTATTCGTAACCTGGGATTCGACGATCTTCCATTTGAAATTCAGTCCGTCTTCGAATTTCAATGTTCGCAGCGTATAAGTAAGCTGGTCTTCAAAAGTCACGTCAAGGGGAACTATGGTTGAACCGCGTCCTTCCTGATCCCAGTAACTGTCATAATAATAGGTATACCCTGTATTATCCCTGCTGAAGTGTTTAAAGGTATTGCCGCACCATTCCTGGGAGCTGTTAGTAAATTTATTTACCACCGTAGGATCATCGCGAAGAAAAAACAGGCTCGAAAGAAAATGATAGGGATAATCCCGCGTTTCAATGCGGGCAAATTTATTGATCTTCATCACCTCATACAGATCATTCCGGGAATAATCGTCAGTCTTCACATGGTATTCTTCGTTAAAGGTTTCCTTGACAAGAATATGAATATATTCAAAGTATCGTGTCTCTCCATAAATAATCCGCTCTGCCGTATAGGTGGCCACCTCCGCCTTTCCATCATCCCATAAGGGATCGGCAGCCCAGCCGAAATTAAAATTATTTTTATCTTCCATGGCTATCGGATTATTTTCCCCTTTGCGGATCAGGAAAATGGAAGCAGCCGCCGTAATGACGATAATGATCAGATAGAGTATAATCCTTATCTTACTTTTCATCTTTCAGGAATGTTTTCAGGTTAATATTCAATAACTCCAGGTCGGCCCGTGTATCTACATCGACTAATTCCGGCAACAGTTCATATGAACAGGAATTTTCGATGATGTCATGCAGCGTTTTTTCCAGCACGGTGGAAGTACTCCATGGTTTATTTATAAATACTTGTTCGAGGAGGGAATTCATCCCGATGAGATAATATCCCCCGTCGTTAGAAGGTCCCAGCACAAAGTCATGGCCGGTCAGTTTCTCGAAAGCCTCCCCGATAATAGCGGAGCTGATCTCATAGCAATCGGTCCCGAGGAGACAGATATGCCGGTAACCACCCTTAAATCCATCTATAAATGCATTCAGCATTCTTTCCCCGAGATCCTGACCTGATTGCAGACCAGATGTAACTCTTCTCCCCGGAATTGATGCTGGCAGATCAACATAATCGGAAAACAGCAGATATATATCTGTCCTGACTGGTGCACTTGACCTCAATGTCCGATCCATGAGCTTTTTATATATTTTTAACGCAACATCTTCCCCCAAGTCGGCGGCCAGCCTTGTTTTGACTTTGCCTTTAATGCTGTTCTTTATGAATATGATTAACAGATTGCCAGACATTTTTTAGGAAAACAGCAATATACGAGCACCGAAATACTCCTGCTAATTTACAGAATTTTTGATTGGGGAGGTCAGGACCGCCTCATGGGATTATTCAGGAAGGCAGAAGTTTGCTTAATTCACGTGTTATTGAGGCATTGCTGCTGTTTTTTATATCATATACATGGAGTTCATGCCCCTCGAAATTTTCGATCACTTCCGTCAGTATTTCTTTCCTCACCGTAATTATCAGCGTAAGCCCATTTTTTTCCAACAGCCGGTCAACCGTTTTCCTCCAGCCTTTCCCGGATAGTTCAAGGGGACCGTATTCATCGATGATCATCCAATTGACCCCATCCGGAAGATTGGCCAACTGATTTTCCCCGAAACGGAAGCCATCCGGATCAAAATAAAATTTTCCCATTCTGATCCATCCTTTCCTGGGGATGTTTGTGCATAGCAGTTTTTTATCGTAATGACTTAATCCGATCAGGTCAAAACCTGTTTTCCGGCCCGACCTAAAAATCCCTTCCGCAATAAACCCGCCGAGGATTAGTTCCTTTTTTATGGCTACATGATCAATAAAATATTTCAGGAAGGTGGTTTTTCCTGAATTTTTTTCACCGGTGATCAGGATGATCCTGTTCATTTAATCAGATCAGAGGGTTTTTTTCAGGTTTTCAATATCTTCAGGGGTATTGAAATTCTGTAATTCCTTTTCCAGATCGATCCCGGGCATCATTTCCTGGCTGATCAACCGGAAGTTAAAATACTGAATAATGAATTGCATGGATTTTTCGCCGATCATAAGGTATTCCCTGAACCTGTCACGGATATTTGTCCTGTAAAAACCACAGAGGGGTTGAAAATGTGTATTGATCCTGGGTACGGTAATGTCAGAATCTCCTGCATACCCGTACATTTTCTCAAAAAGCATAGTTGTTGCCATGGGGAGGTCGCATGAAACCACAAGATTGATCTCCGTTTCCGAAACGAGCAGGCAGGATAATATGCCCGCGGCAGGGCCATGATCCTGCCACTGGTCTTCGATCACCTCATATCCCAGGTATTTATAATTCTCAAAATTGGTGCTGATCAGGATCCGGTTGCACAGGGGTTTTACATGGGTAATCACATGTTCAACCATTGGCCGTCCCATGATATCGATCATGCCTTTATCCGTTCCCATCCGGCTGCTTTCCCCCCCGCACAGTACAATAGCTGTTATCTTTTCCATAGATCATTAAATTCTTTGTCTGACTTACATAAAAGTGAATGGATACGATCCAGTTTATCCTCTAAGGATCCTTCTCCATCAATCCAATGTATGTTATACCCTGATTTTTCCATTCTTCTGAACCAAGTCATCTGCCGTTTGGCAAACTGGTGAATGGCAATCTCAAGCTTTTTGATCATCTCACTGTAGGTTAATTCTTTAATCAGGTATAAGGTGACCATTTTATATTCGAGGCCATAAAAGATCAGATCTTCCGGGGAAATGGATTTCAAAAGTTCCGATACCTCTTCCACCAGCCCTTCCACGAGCCGTTTATGAAGTCTTTCCGTGATTTTTTGCCGCCTGGCTTCCCGGTCCTGGCTGATGCCGAAAATGATGGGATGGATTTCCGGAAAAGCAATTTCCTGCCCCGGGTGATCCCTGTAATATTCAGCAATTTCGATGGCCCTGATCGTCCTTTTTTTATGGAGGAGGTCGGAAGTATTGTGCAGCCCGGACCGGTAACTTTTAAGTTGGTTTACGAGTTCATCCCGGGATTTTTGTTCCAGTTCTTCCCGTAATCTCAGATTTACGGGGACATGGATCAGCTTGTATTTCTCCAGCACGGCCTGGATATACAATCCCGTTCCGCCCACCATGATCGGGAAACTCCCTTTCTGATGTATTTCGTTAAAAACGTCAATAAAATCTTTCTGGAATTCGAATACATTGTATTTGTAGCCGGGCTCATGAATATCCACCAGGTGATACGGGATCTTTTTCCCATTTACCACGTAATCGGCATAATCCTTTCCGGTCCCTAAATCCATCCTTCTGTACACCTGCCGTGAATCAGCGCTTATAATCTCCCCACCCAGATAAAACGCCAGATGCGCTCCGATATTTGTTTTACCACTTGCGGTTGGTCCCAGGATGACAAGGAGGTTGGTTCTGGGCATAAAATAAATCTTCCGGATTATTTTTTATTTTCGAAAATCATAAATATTTTTCAAGCTTGCTTTTCCGCCCACTGCAAATTAATGCAATTAATCATCTAAAATGGAAAAACTGACATACGAAAAGGTATTGGCCATGGATCTGCCACAAATCATTGTATATGCCACGCCGGTGATGATCGGCCTGGTATTGCTGGAGTGGGGCCTGAGCCTTTACCAGAACCGTAAGATCTACGATGCAAAGGATACCCTGGCGGCAACGGCGATCGGCGTTGGCAACCTGGTGATCAGTGCCCTGATCAAGGTTACCACTTTCGGCATCATTATCTTTTTCTATAACCTGGCGCCCTGGCGGATACCGGCAACCTGGTGGTCATATATCCTCTGCATCATATGGATCGATTTCTGGCGTTATGTAGCCCACCGGATAGCTCATGAGAACAGGTTCTGGTGGGCAACCCATGTCACCCATCATAATTCCGAAAAATACAACTGGTCGGTTTCCTTCAGACTGGGATGGACCCAGCACATCAAGATCATCTTTTTTATCCCTGTTGCCCTTACCGGGTTTCACCCTGTCGTATTTTTTATCTGCCACCAGATCGAGGTACTGTACCAGTTCTGGATCCATACCGAATATATCAGGAAACTTCCCAGGCCCATTGAATATATTTTCGTAACCCCATCACATCACCGGGTGCATCATGCCCGGAACGGGAAATACCTCGACAGGAACTATGGATCCACAATGATCATCTGGGACCGCATATTCGGAACTTT
>JAGTVG010000393.1 GCA_018224645.1 Cyclobacteriaceae bacterium | reverse complement strand
TGTCTTATCAAATCCGGTCACTTTCAGTGCAAATGAAGCAGCCATTGACCCCACTGATGCCCATAAAAAGACATCCGAAGGGATTTTGGCAGTCTGTTCTTCGATCATGCTCGCCACTTTACCTTCTTTCTTATCAGGATTCGTCCTGTCCATTTTTCTTTTCATTTCTTCCATTGTATTACATGTTAAAGATTTATAATTAGTTTAACTATCTGAATAATATAACCGAAACAGAAACCAATCACCAAAAATTTTTTAACATTTGGAAGAAATTTTCCAGGCAACCTGATATATATTCTATTACGGTGTCATAATTTTTTTTGAGTGTTGATTTTTTCAGGGAAATGTTCAACTCTCCACAGGCCCAGTGGTCACATCCCATACCTCCGCATCATCCCATCCCCACCTTCCTTCAATTGCATAACGGATCCACATTCCGGACCTCGCTTCTCGTTTTTACAATTTTATCAAGTACGGTGACTCCCCGCACCGAAACCTCGATGTAGTCTGTTCCGGTTTCTGGAATTACCTGAATATCTGATATTTATATTCCCGGAATGTGAAACCCGGGAGGTCTCCCATGCGTACAATGAAATATAGGGTTTCCAGACCCTGATCCAAATACAAAGTTCACCTCCCATATCCATTTCACCTGGTACTGTCTAAGATTAATATGCATTAGGATTGATCCGTTAATAATTGCAATTAATCGTGATTGTCACATTAGTATAAAAATATATAACTGATTATTAATCAATTACTGATATATATCATATTTAAGTAAAAAAATAATTTGCAAAATTGTACTATAACTATATATTAGGGCAATTTTTCAGATAGGTCATAATAAATACAAGATGGAAACTGCACAAGAATTTTTATCAAAAAAGGGTTTCAGAAAGGTTCATCAGATCAATAAAAGATATAATCTTACCATTGGAGAACTGGTTGAATTCTTAAATGAATATGCACACAAGGCTTTAAAGAATGGTTCGGCTTTCATTGATAAAAATAAAAAACCAGGTGGCATTGCCATTGAGCATGAAATAGAAAAAGGTTCCAGGATATCGCAACACGTGAATTCCTGAGGTCCATCAGATAATATTTCCGATATTCGCCTTCCGATTTATTTTCTTTCCCTTGCAATTCAGGCGGTAAATGAGGATTTTTGAGATTGGGTTCAAATATTTTACCTTTATCGGGCAACATATTGCCGCTTAAGCCTGTTGATCATCAGGTTTTGAATAATAAAATCTTTGAATATGAAGTTGATGTATCCACTAATTCTTGCTTTTTTCCTGTTTTATTCCTGTGGGTCCCCTGAAGAGGAAATGATTGCCGAACAACCGGACGAGGACGGCAGTATGACCGGTAAGGAAAACACCGATCCTGCAAAATTCAGTTTCAGGGTCGATACAATCGCCACCGGGCTGCTGAATCCATGGGCTCTTGCCTTTCTCCCCAATGAGGATCTGCTTGTGACCGAACGGGCGGGGCAAATAAGGGTCATCCGGGATAATAAACTGCTGGAGACAAAGATCTCCGGCGTACCAGGGGTTTACGCCAATGGGCAGGGGGGATTATTTGAGGTCATATTGCATCCGGATTATTCAACCAACGGGTGGCTCTATATCAGTTATTCGGCAACAAGAAATGGCGGAAGCAATACGGCGGTAATTCGGGCAAAACTTGACGGATTTGATCTTGTTGAAAGAGAGGTGATCTTCCAGGCCTTGCCATTCCTGAGCGGAGGTCAGCATTTCGGTGGCAGTATGGAATTTGACCAAAATGGAAATTTTTATCTTTCTGTTGGTGAAAGAGGCAGACGGGATAATGCGCAAACGCTTGATAATCACGCGGGTAAAATAATCCGGTTGAATGCGGATGGAAGTATCCCTGCAGATAATCCCTTTGTGGATAAAAACAGAGCCCGGCCGGAGATATATACATACGGAAACCGGAATCCGCAGGGAATGGCGAGACATCCGGATACGGGAGAGATCTGGACACATGAACATGGCCCGATGGGTGGCGATGAGATCAATATTGTCAAACCCGGCGTCAACTATGGATGGCCGGTGGTAAGTTATGGGGATAATTATGACGGATCGACCATTTCCGAAAAGCCTACGGCGGAAGGAATCATCGATCCGCTGCATTACTGGGATCCCTCCATCGCTCCCTGTGGAATGACCTTCGTCACAAGCGATCTTTTTTCCCCATGGAAGGGCAATTTACTGGTTGGATCTCTGAAATTCCGCTATCTGGCGCGGCTTGAACTGAATGGGAATGAGGTGACCTCGGAGGAGAAACTCCTTGAAGGCCTTGGCCGGGTCCGGTCCGTGATCGAAGGTCCCGATGGATTGATCTATGTCAGTGTTGAAAGTCCGGGAATGGTGTTGCGCCTGACGCCGGTCAGCGATTGATCCCTACAGATCCGCAATGAATAAAAATCCTCAGACCTTCAGCCTGATATTTAATTTCTCCAGGCCACGGGTGATCAGGATGATCAGCAAAGCAAACAGAAGGGATTTAATAATTCCGATATATCCCTCCCTTAAATACATGGGCAACCTGATCCCGATCAGGGCCATTAATGGATAATAATAATAGGGTACCAGATAACAAGTCAGCGTACTTCTTCCGGCAGGTGCAATGATACCCGCCCAGCTTGTTTTCCGGTAAATATCCGCTATCAGGTACAGAAGTCCGTAAATAGCAAAACTGATCCCGGTACAGATAGCCGTCCATGAAGGAGTGGCCCCTATTTTTGATATGCCCCAGTATGGCCGGACAGCATAGGCATATATGATAAAAACAGCGGCAAGTCCCATCAGGACCCACAGGAAGTGATGGTGTTTGTTCTTTTCCTTCATTTTCATGTATAGAATTGAAGCAAATACGCCGCTCATGACCAGTGCGTGGTTGGAGGCTCCAATCATGATCCGCATACCCCTGAATCCGACAATTTCGTTAAATTCCTGGACATTCATCAAATGAAAAAACAAAAGCAGGATCGTAGCCAGCAGGATCCTGGGTCCCATCATCAGGTAAATGAGTGCATTTAAGAGATATGCCCATCCAATCAGACCAAGGATTCCCCACCAGCGTGTCTGCATCCACTCCGGGGAATCGGCTGTTCCGCTCCTGTAAATCACCGCCAGAAAAATGAAGATCAATATTCCCAGGACTTCCATCAGCCAGTCAGGTATGACGTCCATCACCTTCCTGGAACGGTAGTTGGTCCAGACGAGGAATATGGCCAGGGCCATCAGGATCTCCCAGTAATATTTGCTGAAAGGCAGCAGATCGCCATTGATATTTTCAAAATTCACCATAAACAGGCCCATGACGATCAATGCGAAAGATCGCTGAAGTATATGAAAAAATGTTGAAAGATCGGTTGATCCTACATCCCTCCTGTTCGTTATGGCAAAAGGAATGGATAGTCCGACAATAAACAGAAAGGCCGGAAAAACCACATCGGCAAGGCCAAGTCTGTCCTCCCGCGCCTCTGCATGTCCTAACCAGGCAGGGATATCGTTTAAGGTCCAGAGATCATTGACAAAAATCATCAGGAACATGGTTATTGCCCTGAATATATCAATAGAAGCAATTCTTTGAGCTGATTTCATAAAAATCAATGATTAATGAAAAAATCAGGTGAATATAGGTTTTCCTGAATTAATAAAAAAATAACATCCGACACCGGCTTTTACCGAAGATAAATCTGCCCTAATATCCGCTATTGTCACGGTTCAACATCCTGACGATTTCTTTTTTCGGACTTTATTTTTCCCGCTGTTGTGCAATGATCTCTTCAAGCTGCTCCAGATTATCATCCAATAATTTTTTCGGATCTTTTTCAGCCTCCCGGCACATGGAAATATATGTCCCCAGCACTGAAGCAAGGGCATATTTGTCATTTTTTGTGATTCCTTTACGATGGATGTGAGAAGTAAGTTTTCCATCCTCCAATTCCACGGTAATGATCACTTTCCCACGATTTGTGCTTTCAAATAACATATCCACATTTTTGGCCCTTTTTGAATATAGTCCAATCAGGTCAAAACTCAAACAGATCATGGAATTATCTGTTAAATATCCTGCCGGAATAACCTGAAATGCCGGTAAACCATCCTTTGAATTATCGGAAGGAACTGGCCGGATACAACGCGAAACCAGGGGAAGATTATTTCTGCAGGATCAGATCCTGAGCCGCCAAATCCAGCTCACGAGCTTTAACCAAGCATATAATATGGCAAATATCCGGATGATCCAGGCGACCTATTTGCTCCATATATAAATCAATACAATCGCCAGGGGAAATACCAGAAATACAGATCCCATTATCAGAGCGGCGGTATTCATATCTCCTGTTTGAAATTTGCTGAACTATACATTTAAATATTAAACTACAAATAGGTATATATTAATAAATTATAATTATAAAGGTAACCGCTGTGTTAGAACAGTACCTGATAGTCCGGTGGAGGGGAATATTGTATTAACAGATGAATTCCAACCATCGGGCCGGATAGGGGGTAATATAATAAAAGATATAATGTATCTTTA
The DNA here is from genome assembly GCA_018224645.1 of Cyclobacteriaceae bacterium. Classification (GTDB taxonomy): domain Bacteria; phylum Bacteroidota; class Bacteroidia; order Cytophagales; family Cyclobacteriaceae; genus JAGTVG01. The sequence continues at coordinate 19,027 of JAGTVG010000393.1, read as the reverse complement.
AAACAGTAATTTAATAGCCTCAAGCGTGCGAAGGACGATATTTTTTACGGTTTATGTATCCCTTATGTTGATTCTTCCGGGCAGATCACTGGCCGGTGCGGGGCATGAAGATCAAATACAATTCATCCGGAACCAGGGGCAATGGGATCCTGAAATACTTTATCAGGCCAAATTGCACAACGGATATCTGCAGGTCTCGTCTGACGGGCTCCATTATCTATTTTTCGACGGCAGCCGGCTGGATCATCATCATGGGAATAACTCCCGTGACGGGGGTTCGGGTGCCAGGTCAGGGGACCCGGAGGATGTGCATTCTCTGAATATGCATGCAACGGCCTTAGTGTTTAAAGGGAGATCAGATAATATGAATATTATCCCGGGGAAGCCTCAGGAGGTATATTATAATTATTTTATTGGAAAGGATCGCACCAAATGGGCAGGCAAAGTACCGGTTTTTGCTGAAATTCATTATACAAGTATCTATCCGGGAATAGATATGAAACTTTACTCAAGCGGGGGATACATCAAATATGACCTGGTTGTTGAGCCTGGTGCAGACATAAGTCAGATAGCGTTTGAATATGATGGCCTGGAAAGCATAGAACTCCGGAATAACAGCATTCTCGCCGAAACCTCAATCAATACCATCACTGAAAATACACCTTTTGCATATCAGCTGGTTGGCGGGGATACGCTTAAAATAAACTGCAGGTTCCGTCTGGATGGAAGCTCGGTTTCTTATGATTTACCTGACGGCTTCAACCCGGATCATCCCCTGATCATTGATCCGCTGCTTATTTTTTCTACCTATTCAGGATCCAGTGCCGACAACTGGGGCAATACGGCCACCTATGACAACGCGGGTAATGTCTATTCCGGTGGAACGGTAAGAATGGAATATGGCGGATCCCTTCCAGTCACCAACAGGGCCTTTCAACAGGAATTCGGCGGGATCTGGGATCTGGCCATCCTGAAATTTGATTCAACTGGATCAAAACTGCTTTATGGCACATACCTGGGCGGATCGGGAACTGAAACCCCTTTCAGCATGATCGTTAATCATCAGGATGAACTTGTGATCTTTGGCGTAACAGGATCTCCGGATTTTCCAATGGGAGATTCTGCCTATGATACCCTCTTTAATGGCGGCGAAACAGTTACCAATGCGATAGGCAACTATAATTCCGGATTCCAGGGTGTGGACTATTTATCAGGGAGTGATCTTTTCATTGCCAGATTAAGTGCTGACGGCTCGCACCTGCTTGCCGCCACGTACCTGGGCGGTACGGGAAACGAAGGGATTAATAATGCGGAAGGCTTCCCTTTATCCCGGAATTACGGAGATGAATTCAGGGGTGAGGTGATTGTCGACGAGGAAGATAATATATATCTGGCAGGTAATACCTCTTCAATTGACTTCCCGATCGTTCAGGGTTTCCAGCAGACATACGGGGGCGGAACCCAGGATGCAATCATGGCCAAGCTGAATACCGGCCTGAGCGAACTTATCTGGAGCACTTACCTGGGAGGATCACTGGCTGATGCAGCCTATGGCATCCGGTTAGCAGAAAATGGCAGGATCTACGGTACCGGGGGCACGATGAGCGAAGATTTTCCTGTGTCGTCAAATACTTTAAAAACGTCTTTCGGGGGGGATGTGGATGGTTTTGTGACTGCTTTGTCATCCAACGGTGATTCCCTGGTCGCAGGCACTTTCCTTGGCACCGATCTTTACGATCAGTCTTACTTCCTCGATATCGATCAGCAGGGGTATATCTACACCCTTGGGCAAACTAAAGGGAATTATCCAGTTTCTCCCGATGTATATGCGAATCCCCTGAGCGGACAGTTTATACATAAGTTATCTCCCGGCCTTGATCAATCCATTTTTTCCACCGTGATTGGAAGCGGCAGCGGGGTCCCCGACATTTCACTTACGGCTTTCCTTGTGAATGAATGTGGTAATATCTTCCTGAGCGGGTGGGGAGGAGATATAAACAGCCCGAGCCTGTTCGGCAGGAGCATCCCAAAATACAATGGGGGTAATACCTTTAATATGCCCATTACCGGTGATGCTTTTCAAAAGGTTACGGATGGATCGGATTTTTACCTGATGGTGCTTGAAAGAGACGCGGAAAAATTATTGTACGCCACATTTCTCGGTGCTCTTAACACAGGTTCAGGGGAACACGTGGACGGGGGAACGAGCCGTTTTGACAAGCGTGGAATTGTCTATCATGCCCTGTGTGCCTGCCGGGATAATTCCCAGTTCCCGACGACGCCAGGCGTGTGGTCCAGCACCAACCAAAGCCCGGGAGGATGCAACAACGGGGTATTTAAATTTGATCTTTCTTCCCTCCAGGCAGCTTTCACGACTGATTCTCATGAATTTGACAAGCCCGGTGTGATCCAGGATTGTTATCCATTCGAGGTGGTCTTCCTGAATAAAAGCATTGGAGGGATATCCTACGAATGGGATTTCGGGGATGGAAATACTTCGGATCAGCCCGACAGTATTTTTTATCTTTACGAGGAACCAGGTGTATATGATGTATCCCTTACGGCTTATGATGAAAATACATGCCTTAAAGTGGATGTGGCCACCGCCCGGCTCGGTGTGTTCGAACCATTTTTCGAGGTCCCGTCCGATCAACTGATCTGCCAGTATGACGAAGTGGAATTGAAGGCAGCCGGTTCACTCATCTACCGATGGGAACCTGCAGAAGGTCTGAGTGATCCGGATATAGCGAATCCCATGGCCTCACCGGATACCACTACCACCTATCATCTTTATATGAAGGATGATCAGGAATGCGAACTGGAAGACAGTGTTAAAGTTTCTGTCATTCCCAGGATAACGGCGGATTTCGATTATCAGAAGATCTATGACTGCGCCACGCATCCCAGCCTGCTCATTGCCAACAGGTCTTTAATGGGAAACAGGTATATCTGGGATTATGGCGACGGCAACATGGAGGAGTTGGAGGACAGTATTTTCAACTATCACTTCGATAACCCGGGAACCTATACGATCAGGATGTTTGCCTCGCTGAATGGTTTATGCACCCAGGTAAGGGAGGAAAAGGTGAATATTTCAGAAATTTTTGTGCCCAATATCGTTACGCCTAACCAGGATGGGAAAAATGAGGCTTTTACCATACTCACGGATGCTCCCGTTTCACTGAAGATTTACAACCGGTGGGGAAAGACTGTTTATGAAAATATGGATTACCGGAACAACTGGAATGCTTCAGATTTATCGGCAGGAGTCTATTATTATGAAATCGTCCTGGAAGATGATGCCACCTGTAAGGGGTGGATCCAGGTGATGAGATGAGGAGGCTGTCAAAAGTTTCATTCCGGCCCGATAAATTCGAGGAAGAAAACCGATTACATGTGAAGTATTGATTATCAAGCATTTTCAGATTTTTTTTACGTCCTGGCGTGATGCCAATGACATCTGCGATACTGTTGAAACAGCTTTATTTCCTGCTGTAATTCGGTGCCTCCCTGGTGATGAACACATCATGCGGGTGGCTTTCAGTCACTCCTGCACTGGTGACCTTGATGAACTGGGCATGCTGGAGATCACGGATCGTTTTTGCCCCGCAATAACCCATACCGGCGCGTAAACCGCCCACAAGCTGGTAAAGGACCTCTGAAACCATTCCCTTGAAGGGTACCCTTCCGGATATTCCTTCGGGGACCAGTTTTTTAACGTCATCCTCCGCATCCTGGAAATAACGGTCTTTCGATCCATCTTCCATGGCTTCAAGTGATCCCATCCCGCGATAGGACTTGAATTTTCTTCCTTCGAAAATGATCATTTCTCCGGGGGCTTCCTCCGTACCGGCAAAAAGCGATCCGATCATTACCGTACTGGCACCGGCAGCAAGGGCTTTGACCACGTCGCCCGAATATCGTATGCCGCCATCAGCAATAACCGGAATGCCCGCCTCACTGGCAGCCCTGGCCACCTCATATACCGCCGTAAGCTGGGGCATCCCCACACCGGCGATAACCCTTGTCGTACAGATACTTCCAGGTCCTACCCCTACCTTGACCGCATCAGCACCGGCTTTCACAAGATCCTTTCCGGCCTGGTAGGTTGCGACATTGCCTACGATCACCTCGAGTTCAGGGTATTTTGATTTTACTTTTTTTGTGGCCTCGATCACTCCCCTTGAGTGGCCATGGGCCGTGTCGATCCCGATCACATCCACCCCTGCCTGTTTCAGAAGCTCGATCCGGTCGAGGATATCGGCAGTAACTCCCACCGCGGCACCAACCCTCAACCTTCCGAATTCATCCTTACAGGCATTTGGTTTATCCTTTTTCTTCAGGATGTCCTTATAGGTGATCAGTCCGGAAAGTTTGCCATCTTTATCAATGATGGGCAATTTTTCAATTTTGTACTCCTGCAGGATCCCTTCCGCTTCTGCAAGTTCGATCCCGGGGCGGGCAGTGATCAGGTTTCCCTTTGTCATGATGTCGCCCACCGGTGTTGCCATATTTTTATGGAAACGAAGATCCCTGTTCGTGATGATCCCGAGCAGTTTGCTTTCACCGTCAATGACAGGGATCCCACCTATCTTAAAATCCCGCATGATCTTCACGGCATCGCCAACCTTGGAATTGATGTTGAGGGATATCGGATCAAGGATCATCCCGCTCTGGGAACGTTTCACCTTACGTACCTGCAGGGCCTGTTTTTCAATCCCCATATTCTTATGGATAAATCCCAGTCCGCCTTCCAGAGCAATGGTGATGGCAAGGTCGGCCTCAGTGACGGTATCCATCGCAGCGGAAACGATGGGTATATTCAATTTTATTTTTCGGGTGAGCTCGGTTTCCGTGATTACATCTCTCGGAAGGACCTCTGAGTAACTTGGAACCAGCAATACATCATCGTATGTAAGCGCTTCGAAGGGAAGTTTAGAAGGATCTAATGACATGGCAAATAATCAGGTTTATTTGCCGAGCAAAGATAAAGACATTGAAGGTCAATAGGAAAAACATTATCGTAAATAATTTACCGACATGATTTGATTCAAAACTTGGAGAAGGCTTTTTTTTATCAAAAAGAAACAATAAAAAAAATAAATCACGAATGATAATTGACTTTTAACCCGGAGAATTCATAAATTTTTCCTTCCTGCCCTTTAGATTTACAAAGTATTAATAATCTAAGATTATTACTATTAAGAATGTGGGTATGTGGGTAACGCCTTAGCGTTATCCATATATCCACATTCCAGAAGGGGGTTCCAAGGGGGATTTATAAACATCAAGAAATGTGGATAAACTTGTAAAGTCAACGCCAGCAGGGGCAAATTATCTGTCTGCCAGGGAAAGACCCATGTGTCGATTCAATCCTCTGCTGGTTTGCTTAAACAAGCATAATTTAGAAATTCGGGTTTTCAGGCCCATTAGTAAGGGTTCAATGGTGTTTAAGTATGTTGGCATATTTGTCACATAAAATGGTAATACTATGCAATTTAACGTGTTTATCGGTGTGGATGTATCCAAAGAAACTTTGGATTTTGCCCCAACTAATACTGATGGCAACCCGCTATTTCATCAGCAGGTAAGCAATCATAAAAAAGGCATTGGTCAGTTTTACAAAAAGCTTTCCAGAACAGTAGAGGCCAGTTCTGGGCAATGGCTGATTATCATGGAACATACCGGGGTTTACTGCAATCCTTTGTTGGAATTTGCTGCTGAAAAAGGGTTGGCCGTTTGGTTGGAAAGTGCTACAAAAATCAAGGCATACCACGCTTTGGAACGGGGAAAGAATGATGCGTTGGATGCCCGGAGGATAGCAGAGTATGCCGTTGCTAAAAAGGATAAGATAAGGCTGTGGCAAGCCCCAAGGAAGGTTATGGTTCGCTTGAAATTCCTCATTAAGCTCAGGGAGCGACTCATCACTTCTAAAAAGCGGTTGCTGGATCCTCTTCGGGAGGAACAACGATTTTGTGATAAACAATGGGCAAGAGAACATGAAAAACTTCTCAAACCGGTGATAGCAAAACTAGAAAAGCAAATCAAACAGGTAGAGCATGAAATCCAACAACTTATTGATGACGACCATAACTTAACACATCTATATGAGCTAATCACCTCAGTAAGTGGGGTAGGACAAATTGTTGCTATAAATACCTTGGTGGTGACCAATGAGTTCAAGCAAATAGCCGATCCAAAAGAGATGGCATGCAATTGTGGTGTGGTGCCATTTAAATATGATTCAGGGAAAACAGTCCGAAGCAAAGCCAAAGTATCGCACAGGGCCAATAAATCAATGAAGGTGTTGTTCCACTTAGCGGCAATGGCCGCTATTTCAACAGATGGAGAACTGAAAAATTATTATCAGAGAAAAGTTGAAGAAGGCAAGAACAAAATGACTGTGATAAATGCTGTCAGAAACAAAATCATTCATCGAATATTCGCCTGTGTCAGGGATCAAAGAAAATATGAAAAAAATTATACGCATTTACTTGCTTAATCCTTAGAAATCGGTAGGCCGGCCTGCCAGACGGCTTTGCTCCGCTGAAGCTATGCGAAAAGGATGCAGGCAGGCGCCCGGAGGGCCGTCCCGATAACATCTGGACGAGGGTTAACCCCGTCACGTATTTAATTGAATATAATTAAGTTACATACAATGGGTATTCCATTTTAAAAATAATTTATGAATAATCGGGCTTAAATAACCCATAGATCTAATCCGGAAGTGAAAAACAATAATAAACATCTCCGGGAGCCGTTTCAGGTTTGCCACCACCTCCCGCCGCAATCACCACATACTGTTTACCATCGATCACATAACTTGAGGGAGTGGCATACCCTCCCGCCGCAAGCTGAAATTCCCAGAGTACTTCCCCGGTATCCTTATCAATTGCCCTGAATCTTTCATCCAGGCTCGCCCCTATAAATACCAATCCTCCGGCTGTGACGAGAGGACCTCCCATATTAAAAGTACCGGTAGGTTCAAAGCCTCTTTTTTCCAGCCCCGGATAGGTACCCAGCGGCACCTGCCATAAAATGTTACCTGCATCCAGATCAATCGCATTCAGGGTCCCCCAGGGTGGTTTGCTGGCAGGAAATCCTTCGGGATCCCTGAGTACATTATGGCCTGTGGCAACAAATGGCACCTCACCGGAAAAACTCAACTGAAGGGAATCCCTGTCAATCAGATTTTCCCTGCCATCCTCCCAGAGATAGGAAATAAGGGCTTGCCTTTCTGTTTTACCCAGCATTGAAAACCTGGGCATCTGGCCCTTCCCATGCTGCAGGACAGAATCAACATAATCTTTTGTTCTTTCTTCCCTTATGCCCTTCAATTTATCAAGTGCAGGAGAACCGGGATTTTGGGGATTGCCGAATCCATGGCAGCCCGAACAGACGGTCCCATACAATCTTTGGCCCAGGCGGAAATAGGAGATATTCTCTTCCGGTTCCGAAGGGATCATCGAAATCCATTCGGGTTCGTTGCTGCAATTGACGTAGAGAATCCGGGTTTCGGGATCATATGCCGCACCCCCCCAGTTTGTTCCCCCGTTAAACTGCGGCATAACAGTGGTACCTTCCAGGCTGGGGGGTATGAAAAGGTTGCCCAAATTCATCCCTTCCAATGTTTTGAGGATATATTCCCTGGATTCATTACTGACGTCTGTTACATCTTCCCGGTTAAATACCTGCCGGGCATACCGTAAGGAAGGAGGTGGAAATGGTTGTGTGGGCCAGGAAAATTCACCCGGAACTTCTGATGGAGGAACAGGAACTTCTTCAACAGGATAAACCGGATTACCGGTTTCACGGTCAAGTACAAATAAATGACCCATTTTAGTAGGTTGGGCTATCGCGTCGATGATCTTTCCATCCTTATTTACCTGAACCAGGTTGGGCGGACAGGGAATATCATAATCCCAGATATCATGATGAACCACCTGGAAATGCCAGATCCTATCACCTGTAATGGCATTTAAGGCGAGGATACTGTTTGCAAAAAGATTTTCGCCCACCCTGTCACCTCCCCAGTGGTCATAGGAAGCACTCCCGGTCCCGCAAAATACGATCCCTCTTTCCTCATCCAGTGTAAATCCACCCCAGCTATTGGCTCCTCCCGCATTTTTATAAGCATCTTCCGGCCAGGTATGATGACCAAATTCTCCTTTCTGTGGAATGGTATGAAAAATCCACCGGACCTGGCCGGTATGAATATCAAATGCCCTGATATGACCCGGGGCAACCGGTCCGGGACCCTCTCCTACGCGGGAACCCAGGATTAACACGTCCTCATGGATAACGCCCGGTGTCGGGGCAGTGATGGAAAGATGATGTATTTCCCTTCCCAGTCCTTCATATAGGTCAACCTTTCCCCCGGCTCCGAATGTTTCGACCGGCGATCCGCTCATTGCGTCAAGGCAATATAGCCAGGCACCGGCTACATAAAATATCCTTTTACTTTTCCCATCGGTCCAGTAGGTTATGCCCCTGTTCTCACCAAAAGAGCCCGAACCTTCAAAAGGATCGAAACGCCAGAGTTCCGTGCCATTCCTGGCATCAAGGGCAATAACCTTCAATGCCGGGGAAGTGATGTACATGACCCCCTCCACGATCACCGGGTTACATTCAATAGTGGATGGTGGACTTTGACGCATATCCCCGGTCTGGAATGTCCAGGCCACCTCCAGGTTGATGACATTCTCTTTGTTGATGATGCCTGAGCCGATGTATTTATTGCCGGCCGGATCACCGCTGTAGACCGGCCAGTCAATATTTCCATCCGTTCCGGGATCGCAGGATAAACAGAAAATCAAAATACAGCAGCAAAGTGGTGCGGACGCCAGGAAGTAATTTTTAAATAAAAACATGCTCAATTTGTTCGAATTTAAATGGGACGGACATAAAATTTTGCCTGATGAAAAGATCAAGATATATAAATCATTCAAAATTAAAAAATAATCAGATTCATCCAGTTCTCACCGGATTATCAAGAATTTTGGTCCTTTGCCAAATCAGACACCTTGAATTCTTGTTTTCAGATTCCTGAGGCCGTCCTCTAAATTGTCGGATTGTCATTTCGGGACAATCACTGAAATTTTTTTGAATTTTGCAGGTAACGACTGGAATCCGTGATCTTTTTAAGGCAACCCCGGAAGGGTTGTATAATGATAGCACTTTACCGGTAGTTCCCTGAACTCCGGAGGTGTTCCATGAGTATCGGAGGGAAATGACACTTGTGCTACGGCCTCGAAGTGAATGATTATCTGTTTCAGAAAAGGAAGTTGTAATTATACCCTAAATTTGGCTAGATTTGGACCATTGACATAGACATTAAATTTCCTGGCCATCAATTTTACATGAAATTCGTAAAATCGGTTCTTTTTTCTTTACTCACACTCATCGCGTGTAATCCCGAGGATGAATTAACACCGATTATCGGATCGGTATATCTGGATAATCTTCTCGAACCAGATACAATAAAAGTATTATCGGTTTCTGTGGATACCTCCTGGCAGACAGATCACTCGGATAACTGGATCTTCGTGAATGATATGAAAGGCAAGATGCTTGGCAGTCAGCAATTTGAATCCGGCGAAAACTTTGATATAAAAGGTTTCATCAAATCAAGGCCTTCCGTTGTTTGCGTTTCTGTTCTGGAGGTAAATAATGCCTCAGCAATGACTGTTTTCGATCTTCAATCATACACCGGCATTCAGCGGGGAAGTAACTGGCACATCACCAGGCTGATTGAAAATAAGCGGAAACCGGCAGGACCGATCCGGATAACCATCAACAATTCACCCGTTCCGGGTTACAATCATTACCAGGTGAGTGATGATTTTGGCGGACAGTATTTCGATATGAATTATTCATCAGGAGTAACGACGATCGATTATACCTTGTTTGAATGGGTCTATAAAATCGGGATCACGGTATCCACCCAGTCAAATGAAATCAGGTATCTGGAAATTGAAAATCCCAGCCTGTTTGATGATTTTGATTTTAATTATAATGATTTTGGATACCTGAATCATCAGGCGGTTATCACACTTGTGCCAAACAGCCTCGTATTCTCAGCCATCCGGGGGTTAAGGGATCTTAAATACAATAAAAAAATACATCAGAAAGGATTGGCATTGGCTGAGGTGAATAAACCAGGGGGTTCGGATAAAATTTACCTTGGATACAATGGGGGCTTTCCGTTTTATTATACGGAATTATCCCTGAATACAGAAGAATATCAGTATCATTATGAAAAGCTGGGACAGTCACCTGATTTTGGTAAAATATCGGTTCCTGAATTAACTGTCAATATCGTAGACGATGGCTTTTCGACGTTTGCCATTTCAGGAGCAGAAGACTATGACCATCTGCGAACAGACTGGTACTTGCCGGAAATGCCTGATCAACAGGAATTTAAGTGGAAAATACACTGTGCGGTGGACAATTATCCTGCCCTCCTGGAATTGCCTGCTGAAATTAAAAGTGAATATCTCAACCTGGAATTTGACCATGACCAGCTGGTGCTGAATTCGGTTAAGGTCATAAAAAATATCGATCGTTACAGTTATGCTGAAATGATCGGGGAATTGATCAAAAATAACCAGGAAGATTACCGGGCCCATGAATATGAGTTTTTCATCATTCCCGGATCACAAGATCCTTAACACATAAACTTTTTTTAGGACGAGACAGTATAATGAAATAATCAGAAACTCCAGATATTATTAATCAGCAACTCCATATATTATTTATCAGAAAGTTTCCTGCCAATGCTATTCAAAAAATATACCCGGATCCTCATGCTCCAACAAGTAACTGCTGTATGCTGTAATACTCCGGGCAGGGATCAGGTCTGAAAATTCAAATCCGGCGCCGGAAATCTTGAACGTGAATTCAGGATTAAGCACGACATCTTTTTTGCCTTCATGCGCTTCCTCCGTTATCCGGTAACGGTGAAGGTTGTCCGCGGTCATTCCACTCAGCTTAAAATTCCCAGGGATCGCTTCAGGGCTGTCGTTGATGACATACAGGGTATATTCCCCGGCAGGGCTCTTCAGGCATGCGGCAAAAATCCGCTGCATGTCTTCCGGGTTTCCTCCGTTAACCGATGTCTTCAGCACGGAAGAGTATTTGGCATTAAACCGGCTGAGCAATCCGATGCCGAAATATGAATTGGGATGGGGTGTGAAGGCATCAAGCAGCCGGATCCTTTCACTATCCCACGTATCGACAAGTTGCCATTGGCCATCAAGATTTCCCCGGTTGATGAAACTCCACCGGTTGAAACCGTCCACACCAAGGTTCATGGCCCTGATGATCAGTTCTGTATCTTTAAGGGTTGATTTAAAACTTCCGGGAGCAGGATCATCCAGTAAATACCCGAATAACTGTGTCCCCACTTCAGTGATAAAAAATGGTTTATTCCGTTGATGGGTCCAGTTCCTCCAGTCTCTGATCCTCTCCATCGCCTGGGAAATTGGATAACCGCCTTCTTCTCCGTTCCAGTCAAAATTTGCATTGTATGAATGAATATCATAGGCACCGATATATTCATCAAAATCGATCTCCTCCTGCTGGAATTCCGGCATATCCGTCCAGTCAGGTCCCGCAAGCGGTATCGGAATGTTCCGGGCACTCAGGGCGTCCCTTACCGCCTTTAACCCGGGTGTGATCGGCATCGGGCTCATGTCAGGATGCTGCCACCAAGACCAGGAATGACCGGGCTCATTATTGATGCAGATGTATTTGATGCATGTATAACCCCTTTCTTTTATCAGATATTCTACTATCGCGGCAAGCCCTTCGGCAAAAGCCTGCATATCTCCAGGGGCCAGCCGGAGCCTGTTGGCGCTGTTCGCATTGACCCCTTCCGGTACAAGCCAGATGACATTGTTCCACATCTGCTGTAAAAAAACGTCTACCTTGTTTTTTTCACACCAGTCAAGGATACGGTAAAGTATTCGCATTTCATAACCATCAAAAGTGAACCGGTCCTTTTCCGGCTGATACATCCGCTGTTCAAGTTCGATCCGGCAAAAATTCAACCCAAGCCAATCCGCATGGGCATAAAGCGATTCCCAGGCCTGATCATCCTCCGGATCCGGATTGGCACCCCAGGCACTGCCGGCATTGTAACCCTGGCAGGGTTCCTCAATGGCATGCCAGGAAGCACCAATGCCTCCCTTCATCTGATGAGTAATCTCATCTGCCTGAACGGCGATGAAACAATTGGCCTGAATATCTTTTTTCTCAAACGCAGCCATGGTAAAGATGGTAAGGCCGCAGGTAACGGCTAAAAATAATAAATTTCGCATATTTGGAATTCCTGCAGGAATGTTAGGAAAATATTTAAAACATTCAAATATTAGTGATTATTTTTTAAGATCTAGCCAAATCAGGAAGAAAAAGGCATTATGACAAAATTTAAAACAATTGCATTTTATTTGGTATTGATGGTTCAGTTCTTTTCATGCAGCCAGAAATCCGGGAAGAATGAAGGCGAATCGGTTAAAACCTCAGTCCCGGAAAGGAAAACCAACCAGGAAATAGATCATGCTTCGGTAACAAGCATGGAAAACCTGCTGGCCTGGTGTATTGTTCCTTTCGATATTAAACAACGCACCCCCGCTGAAAGGATCATCATGCTGAAGGAGCTGGGATTTAAAAGATATGCCTACGATTGGCGGGAGGAACATCTTGATGAAATGGCGGAAGAATTAAGGCTGGCAAGTGAAAACGGAATTGAGGTAACAGCAGTATGGCTCTGGATCGATGCCAATTCCGACCTGCCGGGAAAATTAAGTGATGCTAATGAAAAGATGTTATCCATCGTAAAAAATGCCGGTCTCCGGACCCAGGTATGGACCGGATTCCATTCAAATTTTTTCGGAGGATTGTCCGATGAGGATGCGGTGAAAAAAGGGGTTGAAATGGCAGGTTACCTGGCTGAACGTGTCGGAGAGATAGGATGCCGGCTTGCATTTTACAATCATGGAGACTGGTTCGGGGAGCCGGAAAACCAGGTAAAAATAATCAGCGGTCTTCCTGACCAACAGATCGGGATTGTTTATAATTTCCATCACGCCCATGAACAAATCAACAGATTACCGGAAATAATTGATTCAATGAAACCCTATCTCTGGGTTGTCAATCTAAACGGGATGCGTGTGGAAGGACCGAAGATCCTGCCCATCGGTTCCGGTGACAGGGAAGCGGAAATGATCGACATGTTTCTGCAGGCAGGTTTTACAGGGCCCTTTGGCATCCTTGGACACATAGAAGTTGCCGATGTAAGGGAGATCCTTGAAAACAACCTGGAGGGATTGAAGAACCTGTATGATTGAATAATGCCTCGCCACCCGATCCCCCTTCCCCGAAGCTTTAACATCTGATCATTAATTCAGGATAGGCATAATTCCCTCAGGTGAATTCCCGCATTCCCTGCTGATTGAAGCGGATTTTTGTCCCTCAAAACCACTATTTAACATAATTATTTTCAAAAAAGATTACAGAAAAACCGGGTTTTTCAAACCTTCAGGATAGTAAAATGATATTTCATACATAAATATTGCAAATATTACACGTGCTCCTGTAGGAATATTCAAATCATTCACCTATTTTTCGTGTTGATTTTGGATATAATCTAAATTTCGAGGGGGTAAATAGACCAATAATCAAGCAACATCGACTGTATTGATCCGGGATACTGGCAGGTTTGAGGGAATATAAAATAGCCAGATCATACAGTTATTTTAACTAATACAAAAAGCACATACCACCCGTTATGAAACAAAAAAAAAATTCTTTCCTCCAGGGAGAGAGGGAAAGAATATTTCCGCTCCTCCCGTCTGTTTTAGTGATCCTTTTCCTGTTTTTATTGCCTTTTGCTGGATACAGCCAGAAAAAAGAACTTGAACTCATCGTTGAGTGTGTGGAATATATTGGCAATGGCATGTATAAGGCCAATTTCGGATATAATAATCCGACAAGAAAGACAATATCAGTCCCTGAATACAACAGTATTGTTATCTACAATCACGGACAATCCAAAAAGAATGCGGTCAGTACGTTTAAGACTGGCAGGCAATACAACGTATTCAGCCAGGAATTTCATAAAGATGATAAGTGTGACTGGATATTGACGTTGCCGGACGGAACGCAGAAAACAAAAAGCTCCAGCATCAATTCGGTCCATTGCCAAACAACAAGTAATGATATTTTGCCCTATTATGATCCTACGCTTAAAGTGGATGAACTGATCGGATCGGAACTTACTTCACTTTACAATGAATATACCAGAACGGGTTCGGCTGAAACTGACAGCGTCTATATCATTAATTCGGATCAGGTTTTGATCGATATCATTGTTCAGGATGGTTATTTACAACAGGTTTTCGACCTTCTAACTAATACCTATAACGTTGACCCCCTTCAGGTCAGCATCAATGACCTGATCATTACCACCTATTTCCCGATTGAATTTCTTCTGGAACTGAATGCCTGGAATGATATCATCAATTATGTAAGGAATGTCTTTCCGGCAATATCCAATACCTTCCCTGAAACCGGCATCCTGACCCAGGGTGATGCAGCACAAAGATCTGACATAGGCAGAAATAAATTCAGGGTAGCCGGAAGCGGTATCAAGGTCGGGGTTCTTTCAGACAGTTATAATCTTGTAGGTGGTGCAGCTGGTGACATCAGCTCAGGTGACCTGCCCGCAGGTGTACAGGATTCAGATGGATCGGGATACAGCTGGGATAATGCGCCTTATGGATCGGATGAGGGACGTGCCATGCTGCAGATCGTCCATGATGTGGCTCCGCTTGCGGAACTGGCTTTCAGAACGGCTTTCATCAGTGAAAGTGATTTTGCACAGGGTATCATTGATCTTTATGAAAAAGGAAATTGTGATATCATCGTGGATGATATCACCTACATCACCGAACCGTTCTACCGTTCCGGACTGGTCTCACAGGCCATCGATTATGTGACGAGCCAGGGAGTTGTTTACCTGACTTCCGCCGGTAATTTCGGTGTCGATGCCTGGGAGGATATCTGGACGCCTGCCCCCGGACCTAATCAGAACAGGCACGATTTTGGAAAAAATGGCGACTATCTCCAGCGGATCTCAGTGGAAAAAGGCACCTATACCATTGTACTGCAATGGGATAATGAATGGTTCTCCGATGAACCGGCCGATGGCGGAACACCAACCGGTGCATCCCACGATTATGATATATACATGGCCGACGAGCAGGGAAATATACTTTTCGGGTTCAACAGGGATAATACCCTTGGAGATCCTTTTGAGGTGCTTCCTTTTACGGTTGTATCGGATGCGGCCGAAGCCAATCTCATCATCGAAAAGGCATCAGGTCCCTCCACACCTGTCAAATTAAAATATGTGGTTTTCCGCTCCAGTACCGGATTCCTCCAGGAATACAGTCAGGGAACTTCCACCATCGTAGGCCATGCAGCCAACCCCAATGCCATCACGGTTGCCGCCACCCGGTATGACGATCTGCAGAAAGTGGAGAAATTCTCCTCACGTGGATCAGCCATCAGCACCGAACTGGGATTTAACAAGCCGGATATCACCGCTCCGAATGGAGGGAACACGGCGGTAATTTCCCCGGCATTCAAGGATTACAGTGGAGATCCTGATGGAAGTCCCAACTTTTTCGGTACTTCAGCCGCTGCTCCCCATGCAGCGGGTGTGGTGGCGCTGATGCTGGATGCAAGGGAGAACCTGGGTGCAAATATCCCTGATGTAAAAAATGTTTTGAAAAGGGGCATTAAGCCTATCGGGCCAGCCTTTGAAGCAGGTGCAGGCTTTATCCAGGCCGATGCCATCCTGGAAACACTCATTTCCCCGGTAGCGCAGAACATCATTCTGACCTATACGCCCGATGATAACACCCCCGGCCTGAATCAGATCACAGCAGTTGTCGATGCTGACTTCATCAGCTCAGGGTCCAGTATATACGTGGATGGCGTGGCCCTTGAAACGATTGCTTCGGATAACGGGGACGGCACATTTACGCTGACTGCGACTGTAGAACCCTTTCTGGGTGATCCCCCGGTCCAGGTGTATAATCCCGGGATCAATGGGAGCGCAGGCAGATTATCCGAACCGGTAAGTTTCTTTGGAAGCAAAAGAACCATTATCCTCAGCGCCAATCTCACTGACGCTGAAGATGCTTCTAAAAAATATGGCGAAATAAGCCCTCCTTTTTCAATCAGATACCTGGATGGCGGTGTTGTCAATGAGGATGGCACCTTTGCGGATCTCGATCAGGCGACCATCGATGATATCGCCCTCACAATTGAAAATTACCTTGAATTCAAGACAGATGAAGATCCCGACTGGACCCTGAATTTTGTTCGTGTCAATTATGTGATCGAACCTTTTCTGAGCGATATTTATTACATTAATGAAGCAGAAGGACTGGAAGAAATTTATAATTTCCAGTTCCAGAACGGCCAGCTGGCTATCCAGCAGATGCCCGTGGAAATCATGGCAAATAACCTCGACCTGGAGTATGGGGATGAAATTGAAATCACCTATGAATATTCGATCGTGGACGAAACGACCGGCCAGAAATTTGCCATAGAAGATTATCCCACCCTTGTGAATGCCCGGGAATTCAGGGAGTTCCTCAACGGCACCTATGCGGATGTTGTTTCGGATACCTTTGCCGTCATCACCAATGGGAAACCCTTTTTGAATGGAAAGCCATTCCTGAATGGCAGCAGTTATCTTGTCAGCTACAATATCCTTAAAAACGGGAAACCCTTTCTGAATGGGAAACCTTTTCTGAACAGCGTTATCGAGATCGACGCTGAGACCATCGATGCCTACATCGATCCGGATGAGGCAGGCGGTGCAATCATTCCCGGCACGGATGGTGCTTACGAAGTGAATACAAGTTTCAAGAATGGCAAGGCGTTTCTCAATGGAAAAGCTTATATCAACGGTAAGGCATACATCAACGGGAAACCTTACCTGAATGGAAAACCCTTCCTGAACGGAAAACCCTTCCTGAACGGGAAACCTTATCTGAATGGAAAACCTTTCCTGAATGCGGATATCATCAATGATGAGAACAACAGTGAACTGATCATCATCGTCAGTGAAGACGATATTCCGCCGGTTGATGAGAATGATCCCGAATATGGCACACCCATAGCATTGTATCCGGTAAACCTTATCTCCGGGGTCGATGCAAATTCCGGTGAATCCGGGGAATCAGGTTTTATCATCCCTGGCGCATCCATGTTTGAGAACCTTAAGGTGTCTTATGTGTCCGGCGAACTGATCATCAACCCAAAACCGGTAACCGTGGAACTGGATCAGAAGGATTCGGAACTGCAATACAGTGATGCCCTGCCGGATTTTTCATCGACTCTTAAAATGGAACTGGTTGAAGGCGAAGGACAGGTAGCCGTGGAGGAACTGGTCTACGGGGAAACAATAGATTCCATTGCTTATGCCCTGGTTTCGGCGGAAATCATGCCGGATCCGAACTGTGAATACCCGGTTGTGGGGAATTATGAAGTGGTTCAGCAGGTGATATTTGCCGATACCATCAACCCGGACAACTACCAGTTCACTTATATCAATGATTATGTAATGATCAATAAAAAACAGGTCAGCATTGTTTTCGATGAGGAGAGTCTCATCCAGACCTATGATGCCCTCCCGAAATATGTGCTTGTCTCCACTGATCCGGAAAATGATCCGTGTTATCCGTCCGAATCCCTGAATCTCGAGATCAGGTATAATGACAACCTGGAGAATCCGGTCAATGCGGGAAATTATTCCGTGGAGGTGAGCATCATCGAAACCAATTATGAGGGTACGGCATTGGAAGAACTGGAAATTCTCGGGCGGGAAATAACCATTACGGCAGACAACCAGGTGAAGAATTTCGGTGCGGTTGATCCTGCACTGACCTGGACCCTTACCGAAGGTACATTTGCCGGATCGGATATGCTGCTGAACGGTTCGCTGGTGCGGGAAACCGGGGAAGATCCGGGCGATTATGCCATCTACGAGAATATCCCGTTTGATGCCGGAGATAACTATATACTAACTTTTGTCCCGGGAATATTTTATATCAATCCATACGGCCCGGGTACCAGGAAGATCAGGACCTACCTGGATTGCGTGGAAGAAGTGATGGACCCGAAATCTTCCTACACGTATATAGCCTATTTCAGGTACGAAAATGATAACCCGTATGATATTTATATCCCGAAGGGGGAGAACAATAACCTCACTGGAGATGGATTGTTCATAGATAACAGTCCGGAGTTGTTCCTGGCAGGAGGAGGCTCCTTTACTGTACCTTTCGATGGCAACAGGATCGTTTGGTCAGTAACCAGTTACGAAACAAATCATAAAACCGCGGTCTCTTCGGATGCGAGCTCTACCTCCGGCAGATGCAAAAAGGTGGAAAGTGCAAGAATGGGAGATGCCACACAGGATGCCATGGAAGAAATTATCATCGGCCATGATCAAACGGTGCGGATATACCCCAACCCGGTAAGGGATAAGTTTTTCATCAGCTTTTCTGGCAGGGAAGAAAATGTACGGGAAATCCTGCTGATCGACAGCCAGGGTAAATATCATACCCTGCGGGCTCAATGGATTACTTCAGAAAATGGCTATGAGGTGGATCTTTCCCGGATGAATCATGGATTATACCTGATCAAACTGGATCTTGAAAATAAATATGAGATTTTCAGGGTGATCAAGGAATAGATATTCAATATCCGGTCATTAATATAAAGAGGCCTTTTCAAAACCCGGAGAACGTTATCCTTTGGCATTACCCCTGGATGACGACGACAGAACATTTTGATATGGCTTCTTTGTTGTTAAGCCGAAAAATTCATAAATTTTTCCTGCCTGGCGGTAGGCAGGCCTGCCAGACGGCTTTGCTCCGCTGAAGCTATGCGAAAAGGATGCAGGCAGGCGCCCGGAAGGCCTTCCCTGTAAATCGGGGCGTCACGT
>JAGTVG010000392.1 GCA_018224645.1 Cyclobacteriaceae bacterium | reverse complement strand
TGGGTATGCTTAAGAGATAATCATTGCCTGTTTGATCAATAAACTCGATATTCTGATAATACAAATCTCCGTAACGGGCGCTCAGTTCCTTGAGTTCAGCCACTTTACCGCCGGATAAAATACCCTGGTTATCATCCCGTTCCTTCAACAACTCCCTCATGCGTTTTTTTGCTGCAACTTTTTTTTCTTCAAATTCCGCTGTTTGTTTATCAGCCTTGATCTCTGCTTCTGAAGGCTGATGCCGGAAGCCCATCTGCAGGATGAAATTAAGGAAGGCCCGTGCGGCATGTATCTGTGCTTCGAAAATGGAGTTGATCGGCGCCAGCAGGGCAGACGACAATGAGATCGGATCAAATTTTTCCCTGCTTTCTTTATCAGAATCGCTCATAAAGATTCAATGATTAATGGTGATTGAATATCCCGAAACCGGAAATAATGCTGATATTTTTTTTCAATAAACATTCAATGTAGTAATTTCCTTTGAATCCTGCAAGATATTCAAACGGTTGATCCTGGATCCTTCAGCAATCCTGTTTTTTCGATAAAAGCATTGATAAATGTATCCCTGGGATCGAGCTGTCTTCGTACTTTCTGCCATTTGGTCAGTTCCGGGAAATTTTTCCTTGTGATATCATGTTTGCTGTACAGGCGGTTATTGATTTTTCCCCAGTGCGGGATTCCGCCTTCGCTGATGATAATATCCTGGTAACGGTCAAGGATCTCATAGTCGCCGATGGTCTTCTGTAAGAGGGGAATATCGATATAGGCCGTTTCCCTGCCATATGCTGTGGACAGGTATGCCTTTGAAGCCTGCACAAACCGGACAGGGATATGTGATGTCTGGTAAAGGTTGCCGTCCCTGATATTTTTTTCCGCCTGGACGAATATCTTTTCTATAATCTCTACAATTTTCTCCGGGTCTACCGGGAATGCAAATTCCGAGCTGATGCCGTGACGTTTAATGTTTGTTCCGCTCTGGTACAGTGTCCGGTGGCTTTTCCCGATAAAGACCTTATCCTTGGTCCCTTCAAGAAAGCCATCAATTGATTTTATGGCTGCTTTGGGACGGATATTCAGATACCAGATCAGAAAAGTAGGCAGCAGTGGAATGTTCCCGAAAATGGAACTCTTAAGGTTCTTGAAACGTGAATTCAGGCTGAGTTTGGGTTTGCCCGGAAGAATTTCCTGCTTAACCACGGCACAGAGATGGCGGCCATTCACGGCATAGGGATTAACCCTGAAGCTCACATATTCATATTTTCTGACCACCTTTTCAATAAAATGGCCGCTGATCAATTGTTGTTTCAACGTATTCCAGTCCGTCATTTCCCGCATTTCCTTGATCAGGAATTCAGGTACAACCTCGAAATTTACGGCGTAAATGATACCCATGGCGCCGAAACTTACCAGAACGCTGTAGAAAATATCATCATCCTGGATGAGTTGTTCACCCCGCTCACTGCTGAATTTTCCGGGATCGGTAATTCCATCAGCCGGTTCGATCTGAAAAAATTTTCCGTCCGCACCGGCTACGTACAATGACCTGACCATATCCGGAAAGGCAGGCTGGGCTATTCCGGAACCATGCGTTGCCGTGGAAAGTGCTCCCGATACGGTCTGGAAGTTAACGGCGCCCATGTTGCGCAATGCCAGTCCCATGTTGTCCAGTTGCCTGTTCAATTCCTTTACTGTAATTCCAGCCTCCGCTTTTACATAGTAGCGTTCGAAATCGGGGTGTGCCCTGGCTTCAGGTTTCAGTGAACTTTTGTCTATTTGGTGCACCTTCCGGAGATTCCGCATGTTGAGCAGATAATCATGGGAAATGGCCACAGGAGAAAATGAATGCCCGGATCCGACTGCCCGGACACATAGATGATTGGTTTCAGCGTCCCGAATGATATGTGCGATATCTTCCGGAGTTTCCGGAAAAAAAAGACGAAGCGGTGATACCATTACATTGCGGGTTGCATTTTTCCAGGTTTTCCTTGTTCGGGAGATCGAGATGAGCCGTTGATCCATTTTACGAATGTTTTGGTTGTTCAATAATTTCAGAATCCGAGGAACCGGAGAATATCCGCCTGATTCTCAGCATATTTCTTTTCAGCATAACTCCTGATCGCCAGCAGTTGCTGTTTATCGGTCACGTCGATTTTAAGCTTCTTTTTTCTTAGCACCTCGGGGGCATCATCAGCGCCATACCAGGCGTTGATCCGCAGATAATTATCTTCCGGAAGAATCTGGTCAAGGTAGTATTGTGCCGCTACCATATTGGTATCGATCACGAGGTTCACAAGGTATTTAAGCCACCGGATAAGACCCCAATTCCCTTTCCCGATCCTGTTTTCCGGAATGAATGAACTGCCGGTACTTCCACAGCCCAGGGAAAACATTTTGATCCCATCAAGGGGAGCCCCCAGACCCAATTTACTGTCGGGCAACAGTGATACGTCCGGATTTGCCCCCTGTTTTGCATTCAATACAAAGGAAAGGCCCACCATTCCCGGATCATTGGCGTAATTGCCCCCTTCGGTAAAGGTGCCGTACATCGGGAGGTTCACAACAGCCGCGGAACTTCGCAAGGCTATATCCACGAGTAATTCTTCACGGTGTTCCGTGTGGGCAGAATTGTAGATCACCACTTTGAATTCGGGGATCTGTCCGGCAGGTATTTCGGGGCTCATGTCCAGGGCGGCAAACAGGAAAACCGGTTTTGTCCCGTATTTATTCGATACATCCCCAAGTTTTAAATCGCCGATTTTTTTGCCAAGAAGCTGCTTCAGGTTGCTGTTTGGGTATTTAGGGGCAAAGAGGTTCAACGGATTCCACAACCTTCTCAGAAAGTTTGACGGCAGAATATAGTCCGCCCGGTTGAGGTATATGTCCACGATGTCGTCCGTCGACAGGCCGGCGGCAAGAGCTGCCGTAATGATGCCCCCGGTTGCCGAACCAACGATCACATCAAAGATCTCTGTTGGCGACTTGCCGGTTCCTTTAGCAATACAGTCAAGGATGGTGGCGGGAAATAATCCCCGCGTACCCCCACCGTCGAGGGCAAGTATGTTAAACCGGGTATTCGTCATATGAGCCTATTGTTAACGACATGAGGTGTTTGTTAAGCGGTTAATCGGACAATATACGAAAAGGAATTTTTGAATCAAAATACATTTTGATTTCTGGAGGATCAATGTTTTTTCCCTGTCTCCAATCACTAAATCCTGGTTCACATCAAGTTGAAAATCCTGGTTCACCTCATGCTGATTTCCGGGCTGGCTAT
>JAGTVG010000391.1 GCA_018224645.1 Cyclobacteriaceae bacterium | reverse complement strand
TCCCTTCGAGGTATGTCATCTCTCCCTTCGAGGTATGTCATCTCTCCCTTCGAGGTATGTCATCTCTCCCTTCGAGGTATGTCATCTCTTCCTTCGAGGTATGTCATCTCTTCCTTCGAGGGATGTCATCTCTCTTTCATTACCCCGAACGTCCGGGTTCATCAGGATAGAGGATAATCACATTCTCCGATTGAAAGACTTCCTTTGTATTGATATCCATCATCGATAAATATCCGTTCCATCCGGCACCCTGGTCCATCAGCCAGACATTGTGGTTCTTGATCGGATACTGGCATATTCCATGGGAAGGCGTATGACCGATATAGATTTCCTTATACCTTTCCGGCAATATTTCCTGTTGGAAGGATCTTTTATACAGATCACGGTCCCAGTAATAATCCAATGCGGGATCATCCGTAAATTCAATGGGTTTATCATAGGTAAACCCTGCATGAACAAACAACCTTTTGCAGGAATCGATATAAAAGGGTTTACCCATTTTTAAAAACGCTAAATGTTCGGCAGCCAGATCTCCCCTGTCCCGGTAGGCCTGTACGGTAATCAAACCACCCTGGATCATCCAGATCTCCGGCCGGTAGCCTTTATCAAGCCATTCCATAAACCAGATATCATGATTTCCTTTTATATAATGGAGATTTTTGACATTCCTCAATTCTTCAACACATTCCGGAACCTGGGACCACCCATCAGAAACATCACCAAGGAAAATGAGTTCATCCGCCTGGTTATCAAAATCTGCCTTTTCAAAGCATTGTCTCAATGCCCTGTAGGCGCCATGCAAATCACCTAATACAAAAGTCCTCATATGAATGTTATATGGGTATACGGGTATACGGGTATATTCGGGAAGGGTTCAGGGAGAGTGATGCAATCAAAAAGAGTATACACGAATCCTTCCGGGAGAATAAGCATATTCTTTGTATTGATTATTGTGTATAATCTGTCGCAAAAAGAAATGAGAACGCGGGGTTCCATTCAGGCTTTCAACGACACAACCCACAATTTAATGCATAATTTGGGAACGGAAGAACCCACAGATCCGCAACTTCACAAAAGAACGAAAAATGGCCCAATGATCCGGCAAAATGGGTATGGATCATGGGTCCAATCGTACCAGGTTAAGGGGTAAAGTGGATGGCAACTTTCCTCACCAGATCGCCTCTTGATACGGGGAAACGGGTTGACGGGTATCTTGTTTAACAGCCAGTCACTTTTCCGATTTCGACCACAGTCATTCACTCATTCACTCATTCACTCATTGATTCAGCTCCACGTTCTGTCCCATGACTGGTCTTCATCCCATTCCGGGGTCGGAGCAAAATATTTTTCGCCTTCACGCATGTGTTCCCTGATCACTTCTTCATTCAGGTCGACACCCAGGCCCGGTTTTTCCGGCACTTTTACGTACCCGCCATCAAGAAAGGGTTTATCCGCCTTGACCAGGTCCTCCCACCAGGGCGTATCAACATCATGATGTTCAAGTGATATAAAATTCTCGGTCGCAGCCGCACAATGTACATTGGCCATAAAGGAAATCGGTGTACCCGCAAAATGAAGGGCCATGGCAACCCCATATTCCTCTGCAAAATCACCGATCTTCTTGGTTTCCAGGATTCCTCCTGCCGAGGCCAGGTCGGGATGCACCATATCCACAGCCTGCTGTTCGATGAGTTCCCTGAATCCATCCTTGAGATATATATCTTCGCCGGTCAGGGTAGGTGTATTGATGGCATGTGTAATCTCCTTCCAGTTGCTGGTATAGATCCAGGGGATCAGGTCCTCCAGCCAGGCCAGCTGGTACTTCTCAACGGCATTTCCCAATCTTATGGCAGCATTCGTATCAAAATGACCGAAATGGTCTGCCGCCAGGGGAATTTTGTAACCCACGATATCCCTCACCACTTCCACATATTCAACCAGCTTTTCAAGGCCGAGATCCGTGATCTGGATCCGCGTGAATGGATGTTTTGTGGTTCCGAGGCTTCCCAGTTCCTCGCTCCACTGTTTGCTGAAATCCCAGGCATCTGCCCCTATAAGTGCGCCGGGAATATCCTTGATCAGCTGTATCCCAAAATCCATTTTAAGAAATGTAAATCCTTTTTCAATCCTGCTCCGCATGCGTGTGGCATAGACTTCGGGATCCGGGGAAGATGGCGTATCTGCATATATCCTGATCTTATCCCTGTATTTTCCACCCAGCAGCTGATACACCGGTACACCATAGGCTTTCCCGACCAGGTCCCAGAGCGCCATTTCCACGCCGGAAACGCCTCCTCCCAATCGTCCATGACCTCCAAACTGCTTGATCACCTTGAAAATCTGCTCAACGTTACATGGATTCTTGCCAAGCAACCTGCTTTTAAGGAACAGTGCATATTTCGGACTTCCATGATCACGAACTTCACCCAGCCCGTAAATTCCCTGATTGGTATCTATCCGGATTATGGGCGCTTTGGTGGTAAAGGCAATCCGCAGATCGGTGATTTTCAGATCCGTCGGAGCAGAACTCCGGCTGACCTTCTGTGTAGCAAATTCAATTTCCCCGGGAACATTCCCATTGAACATCAATCCCAGTGCCAGTCCACCCATTCCCGCTTTCTGAATGAAATCTCTTCTGCCATTTCCTGCTTTCTTCTGCATTTTATCCTGATCATCAATCAAGGATTTTAACTTTTTATTTATCATCATTGGAAAAGTTTAATTATTTTTAGTTTTTTCGAAAAAATAAAATACAACTCAATTTTTTAAAATTAAACCACAATTAAAAGGAATCCGGGCAAATAGAAACATTTTTATCGTATATGAAAGCAAAAAATATCATTTATTCTTTTCTTTTGGCCCTGGCATTTGTCTGCCTGGTCATCTTTATCATTCTTTATTTTTCAGGAAATGAAAAACTGACGGGGCCATTTCTGACCACCTTTTTCGTTGCACTTGCCCTTGGATTCCAGGGATTTATCCGGCTGAAGAGTTTTTCCTATACCATATGGATCTTCGCAGCCGTTACGGCATCGATGTATTATCCGCAATATTTTACGGAAATCGGGGATTTCGAATTAAAAAGGCTGATCGTTCCACTCCTGCAGATCATTATGTTTGGCATGGGATCCCAGATGAGCATTCATGATTTCACCGGTGTGATCAAAATGCCGAAGGGAGTGATCATCGGCATTGTTGCCCAGTTCACCATCATGCCACTCGTCGGGTTTTCCATAGCCTATGGATTTAATTTCCCCACGGAAATAGCCGCCGGAGTTCTGCTGATCGGATGCGCACCCAGCGGCCTTGCGTCAAATGTCATGTCCTATATTGCCCGGGCCAACCTGGCACTTGCGGTTACCCTGGCAGCGATCGCTACCATGCTTTCCCCGGTGCTCACCCCTTTCCTGATGAAGATCCTTGCCGGCCAGTACATTGAAGTAAAATTCTGGTCGATGATGCTGGACATCATCAATATGATGATCCTGCCGATCATCGCGGGATTCATATTTAATCTTTTTTCAAAAGGAAATGAGAGCCGGAAAAGCAAAATTCTTCAGCTATCGGGATATTTCATTGTTATCGTCATTAAAAATATCATCCTGCTGCAATCC
>JAGTVG010000390.1 GCA_018224645.1 Cyclobacteriaceae bacterium | reverse complement strand
GTATCGGGTTAGTATTGTCCGGTAAGCCTTTCCTGCTCTTCTGGTGTGATCACGGCTCCCATGAATCAAACCACTCTGCTTGCTATGGCTGTATGTACGGCATAAATGTTGCCAGCCTCAAACAGGAAAGTAAAGGGTTCTGTCCATATCAGTAAATTTTCACGAATATCTATCAGTTTTATCCAGAATCGTATGGTGTCCCCGAATTTAAGCAGCGAACCCTGTACAAGATAATCCACATCAAGTTCCTTCCCGATGGTTGATATTTCCATTTCTGATTCGCGGTATTAATCCATGGATTGATGTGGTCTGACAAGGATGCTGCTGACCTTTTGAAGCCGGTTTAAAATTTCCTCCTCCAAATTGGAACAGAAAAAATTATTATCCGGATCAGCGCTGTCATTCCTGAACGGGAGTACCGCAACAGATTTCAGTTCATGAGTATCCGCTGGTACAGTTTCACCGGACCACCGCATAAAATAAAACAGTACCGTAAATACAAGTGCAGCCCCTGTCAGAACAAACAATCCATACCTGAAATATCGATTGTTACCGGATTGGGCTTCGCCAGGAGAAAACTTCTCCTGGTCCTTTCCTTCTGCTGTCTCTTCTTCAACGAAATGATTTTTTACCTCACCGGGCGGATACCCATATTGTTCATGAAAACACCTGGTGAAATAGGTGGGACTGCCGAAACCGACCCGGTAAGCGATTTCCGAAATCGTGGCCACATCCTGCCGGAGCAGTTGCATGGCCTTTTCCAGCCGGATTTCACGGATATACTGAGTCACCTTTTTGCCGGTCAGGCGGTGGAATTTCCTGTACAGGCTTATCCGGCTCAAGGCCAGTTTACCGGCAAGGTCACTTACCCCGAATTTTTCATTTTCAAGGTTCCTTTCAATGACCTCCCGAACATCCTTAAGGAATTGCAGATCCCGTGATAGGGGGGCTGAATCAGCATTTGAAAAATCTTCCGGTACCATTTTCGGTTGTTTAGATCCCTCCCCTTAAAATCAAATATAAGTTAATAAAAATCCGGAATTTATTGCAAAGGCCAGCACAGGAATCGGCGGGTAACAAATTTTAAACCGTGTGAAACAATTCTTCGATATATTGAAAATTTCATGCTATGCACTTCACGAGGATTATTCCCAACATAACCCGTGTAAGCATATACTATCTTTTTTACTCAAGACAGAAAACTTCAAACAGACCTTTAAATCTTTAGAATGATGAAAATTGTTAAAACACAAAAAAATTTAAAGCGGAAATTGACAATTTCGCTTGGCATACTCCTGTTCCTGGGAATGTTTTTCAGTTGTAAGACCGATCAGGAGGAAGTTCAACCGGAAATTTCCCCGGACTTGTCAGAAGAAGAACTGGATCAGGCCTCCAAACGTATGGGTGATTTCTGGAGGAACTATGACGGCAACCCGATTCAACTTACCGGTACGTTGAACTATTTTACCTATGCGATTAAAGGCAAAGACTTGCTTCAGGATGTTAATAACGATTGTATTGCAGTACTGGATCTGGCAGACAGGAATAATGTTACACTTAATGTGACCGAAAATGCTCCAGGTGAAACCAGAATTTATGAATTGATAGGTAAAATAACCAGATTTGGTCTTATACGACTGAGATACCATACCCCATTTGCCGTAACGCCTGATGGTGACCTATACATCACCGATATCATCCAGGGACATAGTGGATGCACCTTATATGGTCCGGGAATAGCAGATGGCACACTGGTTTATAATGGGTACTTTAATGGTCAAACCTTATGCGCACCTGCAATATTTATGTCTAAATGTGATGTGGAGTGGCCAGCCAACGACCTTTTTGAAACTCCGGTTGAAGGCCCTGTTTTCTGGAGGTGGAAATTTGATCTGGAAGTTGATTGATGGAAGATGGGATAATAGTAAAAGCCGGGTTATCAATCAACTCATAGTGGATGGGAAATTTACAGTGATTCCATTCCGTAGGTTGTGTCATTCAGATGAGAAAAGATTGGCATCGTATCAGAAAGAGACTGCTGTATTTTATAATAAAATGAAAAATGAACCCGCCTTGCCTGTACAGAAGTGTTGAATAACGAATATCGAATGATGAATATCGAAGATCAGGTATTCGATATTCATCATTCGTAATATTTAATTTTTAATTCCCCTGTCTATTCCCCCAGCTTGTTGATCTCCCCGAACAGCACCTTGAAGGCTTCCACATAGTTGCCTCCCCGGCCGGTATTCACTTCCTTCCGGCCGTAATACTGATCAATGAAATCTTCCGCACTGGTCCATGTGGTATGCAGCATCCCCATATAATTGCCTTTTACCTGAGGAGTTGCATGTTTTTTAAGATCGACCATGATCTCAAGCTGCTTCCTGGTCACATCCGGAAACCTCCACGGACAGGTAATCACCCTGAATCCCTTCAGGGCAAAATAAGCTGCCGTCGGATCCGGCCGTTCATAATGCCAGTCGTTGATCACCACATCCTTCGGGATCATATCGATCGCCCGGTGGGTATTGTTGTAACTGGCTTCCCAGAAACCGATGCCGGTGGTCTTGCCGTCGATCAGGCGGTCACCCCAGATCCAGAGTTCCCTGCCGTTACGCGCCAGATGGTTGCGGATGGCCGTGACTTCCCCGGCAAACAATTCCGCCTTGTCCCTGCCTGAACATCTCGGGCACTTATCATCGCCCAGGTAAAATACTTCATCCATCCCCGCATGAAAAGCATCGGCCTCGAAAACCTCCATTATCTCATCCACCACATCAAACACCACGTCATGGACCTGCGGGTGCAGCGGGCAATAACTGAGGCAGTACAATCCCCATTCATTGGGCCACTTGAGGTCAGTGGACCCGTCGCCGGTTGGCACCCAGGGTGTTTCATTAAACTCCGGATAGGCCTTGAGAAGCTGACCAACCCGCTGAAACCACGACTGGTGACCCAGCAGGTTGATCTGCGGAATGATCCTGATGCCGCCATCCTGGCAGGCTTTGACGATCTTCTTGATATCCTTCCTTGACAGTGCATTTTCACCCGCCAGTTCAGGATGGGATTTGTATTGATACTTGTAATCGATCAGCATGACCAGCGTATTCACCTTCAGTGGAACCAGTTCATCATTAATGAAATCCACCACCATATCCACATTTTCAGGGTTGGGAGCCGACAGGCAAATTCCCCTTACCGGGAGAAGCGAATCGAGTTTTGCCTGTGCAAACAGACTTCCTGAAGCCATCAGCAGGATCAATAAACCTGTAAAAAATCTTTTCATAAAGCTTATAATTTGGTTAAAAAATCGAATGTAAAAGATAATCTTTTTTTAAGAAAAATCACAAAATGAATATTTTCAGAACCATAAATATCGAACCTTACCTTAAGCTTTTCAATTCTTGCGATATCATTTTAAAATTGGGTTAAAGGGTTTACGGGTTGAAGTGATGAAACGGTACGTGATTTTACATGAAACATGCCACATCCATATTCAATATTAAAAATACCTTATTCATCATCCTTCAGCTTATTGATTTCCTCAAAAAGCACTTTAAAACATTCAACCTGGTTACCCCTCCGGCCTGCAGGTTCTTTTATTCCGTAATATTCATCGAGAAAATTACCGGCACTTGTCCAGACGGTCTGCATCATGCCATAATAATTATCCCGCGTAATCTCTGTTGCATGTTTTTTCAGGTCTACCATCATCCGGACCTGTGCTTTGGCCACTTCAGCCTGCGCATACGGACAGGAAATCACTTTAAAACCCTTCATGGCAAACAGAATGGCGGTCGGATCGGGGCGGTTGTAATGCCAGTCATTGATCACCACATCTTTTGCAATCATGTCGATAGACCGGTGCGTATTGTTCATGCTGGCGGCCCATTCACCGATGCCCGTGGTTTTCCCATCGATCATCCGGTCTCCCCAGATCCAGAGTTCGGTTCCCCGCCGGGCCAGGTGATTCCTGATCTTATTTACCTCCCCGGCAAACAATTCCGCCTTGTCCCTTCCGGAACAACGGGGACATTTTTCATCGCCCAGGTAAAATACTTCATCCATACCGGCATGAAAGGCATCGGCCTCGAACACCTCCAGGATCTCATCCACCACATCGAACACCACATCATGGACTTCCGGGTGCAGCGGGCAATAGCTCAGGCAATACAATCCCCATTCATTGGGCCATTTCATATCGCCGGAGCCCTCACCCACAGGCACCCAGGGTGTTTCATTGAATTCCGGATAGGCGATAAGCAGCTGGCCCACACGCTGATACCAGGATTGGTGGCCCAGGAGGTTGACCTGGGGAATGAGGCGTATTCCTCCCTGCTGACAGGTTTTTACCATTTTTTTTACATCCCCCTTTGAAAGGGGATTCTCACTGCGTAATTCGGGATGTGATTTAAACTCATAGTTATAATCAATCCTGAGAACCAGGGTATTTACATTCATGGACACCAGTTCTTCATCGATGAAACTGACGAACCGGTCAAGATTTTCTTTATCCGGAGCAGCGATACACAGGCCGCGTACAGGTAACAGGGAATCGAGCTTCACTTGCGCAAAAAGGCTGCCCGTGAAAACCAGCAGCAATACGAATGGTGTAAAAAATCTTTTCATATCTATTCTTTTTTGTTTAAAAATCGAGGCTAGTAAGTTAGCATTTTTTTGAAAATTATTCATAAGTTGAAGGAAACAGCTCCCGGAATCCTTTATAATTTTTTACGTATATTTATATCAAGATATTTTTAGGATTCCGGAATCTTTTTATCACTGATCATGTTTTTTGCATTCAAAAGCTAAAAATTATCCGGAAGCAACGGACATTCAAATGATGGATTTTTAAAACTGATTTCGTATGAAAAGCATGATATGCCTGATTTTTTTTCTCATGATGGCCTGGCCGGTAAAGGACTTCGCCCAGACGCCCACCCGGTGGAGGGGGCCCCATCAGAGCGGCTTTTATCCGGAAACCGGCCTGTTGAAAAAATGGCCGGAAAAAGGACCCCAGATGCAATGGCATTTTGACGAACTGGGTGTTGGATACTCCGCACCTTCCTTCGCAAACAACAGGATCTATATATCGGGTATGGAGGGGACCATGGGTTATGTATATGCCCTCACGCTGGAAGGAAAACTCCTGTGGAAAGTGCCATATGGAGAGGAATTCACCACAAGCTATCCCGGGAGCAGGTCCACACCCGTGATCGCAGGCGATCATCTCTATTTGCTGGGTGGCCTGGGGCACCTGATATGTGTGAACGCCATGTCGGGCGTGCCGGTCTGGAAAAAACATATTTTCACGGATTTCGACGGACGCGGCATCCAATGGGGTCTGAACGAAACCCTGGTGATCGATGATGACCGCCTTTATTGTACACCGGGCGGTATAAAACATAACATCATTGCCCTTAACAGGTTTGACGGCACCCTGATCTGGGCTTCCCCGGGAAAGGGGGAAAAATCCACCTATTGCACTCCCCTGCTGACAACGGTTGGGAACAGAAAAATTTTGGTGACACATACGGAAGCCAATATACTGGGTATAAATGCGGATGATGGTGCCGTTCTCTGGAATTATGGACACACGAATACATACAATATTCATCCAAATACGCCATTATTTTTAAATGATGCTGTTTTCTGCTTCAGCGGTTACGGGCAGGGGGGTGTAATGCTCCAAATGAACGGGGACGGCCGTTCGATCTCCAGAAAATGGTTCCTTGAAACGATGGACAGCCGGATTGGCGGTGCAGTAATCCAGGACGGGAAGATCTATGGTTCGGGGGACAGAAACAGGGAATGGCAATGCATTGATTGGGAAAATGGTAAAATATTATATACATCCACCGAAATCGGAAATGGTGTCGTTATTACCGCAGAAGGTCTTTTATACCTGTACAGCCAGCGTGGAGAACTGGCACTTGTCAGGCCGGGCAATTCCGCCTTCGAGATCATCAGTGAAACGCGTGTATCGCTCGGCAGCGGGCAGCACTGGGCCCATCCTGTCATTCAAAACGGGATCCTTTATGTCAGGCATGGAAATGCTCTTATTGCCTACAACATCCGGGAATAGGAAGCATTCAAAAATTCCAGGTATATGATTTTTATCATTAATTGAAGCCTGTTTATTCACTAATTTTGACATACCCCAGGATACCTTTACGATGAACCCGTGGGATTTTTCAACAATTTAACCCTGAAATTCCCCCTGAAAAAGTATACCTGGGCCGGATACGATCCATTAATTGATATTTTCCTTTAGTTACCAGAACGCCGGAACATGAAGTATGTAATTTTAAATCTGCTTTCTTTGATTTTATGTGTTCCCTCCATGGCCCAGGACGCCCAGTGGAGGGGTCCGGACCGCAATGGAATGTATCCAGGGTCAGGCCTTTTAAAGGAATGGCCTGAAAATGGACCTGAAATGATCCTGAAGGTTGAAGGTCTTGGCGGCGGACACTCCTCTCCCATATTATTCCAGGACAGAATATACATCACCGGAAAGAAGGGTGAACTGGATTATTTAAGTGCCGTGGACATGCAGGGGAACCTGTTTTACCAGGTGTCTTATGGCAGGGCCTGGGATGAGACCTATGCTGAATCAAGGTGCACGCCCACCCTGGATGGCGACAGGATATATGTGGTCAGCGGAAAGGGAGAGATTGTTTGTCTGAATGCGGAAAATGGCGAAAAGATCTGGACCGTGAATGCCCATGAAAAATACAGGGGGGAACTGCACCGCTGGGGTATCGCCGAATCGCCCCTTATCGTTGACGACAAGGTGATCTATACCACCGGCGGCAATGTTGCCTCGGTCATCGCACTGAATAAATACAATGGTGAGGAAGTTTGGAAAACAAAAAGTACCGGGGATTCCCGGGCATTCGTCTCGCCCGTTTTTTATGAGAATGGCAATATCCGGCTGATCCTGGCTGTTACCGCTAATTATGTGCTCGGGATTTCCCCTGAAGATGGGAGTATTTCCGCCCAATATACCTACCTGCCCGATGACCCCGCAGCACAACGCGGTGCCACCAACAATACAAACTCTCCATTGATCCGGGGTGATGAAATTTTTGTTTCCAAAGGATATGACCAGTATGGCGTCATGCTGAAAATAGGATCAGACGGAAAAGCCCTCAGGGAAATGTGGAAATCAAGCACCATGGATACCCATCATGGCCATTATGTATATGACAACGGATATTTATTCGGCTCAAACTGGCTGAACAATTCGAAAGGCAACTGGGTTTGCCTGGACTGGAAAACCGGAAAAGTCATGTTTGAAGATGAATGGATCACCAAAGGATCTATTGTCTATGCCGACGGATTGCTTTATTGTTACGAGGAACGGTCGGGCAATGTGGCACTTGTAAATCCGACACCGGAGAAATTTGATGTGATCAGCCGTTTTACCATTGCCTTCGGTTCGGGACCTCATTGGGCGCATCCATACATTTCAGACGGCAAAATGCTGATCCGACATGGAGATGTACTGATGGTATTTCATATCAAAGCTTGAGGACCAGCATATTGAAAACCGGTAACCTTTATATTTCAGCCATTGCAGCAATTTTTATTGCTGCCCTCATCTGGTGGAATCTATCAGGACCGGCCGTGGATCTGGGCATAAACCTGCCCGGGATGGATAACCGGGAAAGTAATCTTTCCGGGGAATCAGAGATCATCGATATCGGTGCATTTTTTAAAAGATTCACGGAAAAGGAAATACAATTCACCGATACCTGGCCCCGTTTCCGGGGTGCCGATTTCGATAACATAAAAAAAACAGGGGTAAAGCTGATCGATAAATTCCGGCCGGAAGATCCGGAGATCATCTGGAAAGTTGATCTCGGGGAGGGGCATGCTGGTCCGGCGGTATACCGGGGCAAGGTGTATGTACTTGATTATGACGAAGAACTTAAGGCGGACATGCTCCGTTGTTTTTCGCTTGGGGATGGTACTGAACTCTGGAGAAGGTGGTACAATGTCAATATCAAACGGAATCATGGAATGTCCCGGACCATCCCTGCAGTTACTGAAAAATATATACTGACCATTGGTCCGCGGTCTCATGTGATGTGTTTGGACCGGCTTACCGGGGATCTGCACTGGGGAATCGACATCGAAAAGGAATATGAAACCCAGATCCCGTTCTGGTATACGGGGCAATGCCCATTGATTGATGAGGATAAGGCAATCATTGCCACGGGAGGCAAAGCCCTCCTGGTGGCCGTTGATTGTGCATCGGGCGAAATATTGTGGGAAACACCGAATCCTGATAATATCAAGATGTCGCATGCTTCCGTCATGCCCTGGACTTTTAAGGGGACCCGGATGTATGTCTATAGCGGCGTGGGGGGTATAACTGGCATTGCCGCAGAAGGCCCTGATGCCGGCCGTATCCTTTGGCAATCCCTCAAATGGGGTTGTTCTGTGGTGGCTCCTTCCCCCGTATGTTTCCCGGATGGTAAAATTTTCCTGACCGCAGGATATGGCGCCGGCAGTATGGTTTTCCAGGTTTCCGGGGAAAATGGAAAATTCCAGGTGGAACAATTATACGAATATAAACCAAACGAGGGGCTTGCCTGCGAACAGCAGACTCCGGTCTATCATGATGGGATGGTATATGGCATCCTTCCCAAGGATGCCGGTCCTGTCAGGAATCAGTTTGTATGCACCGACCCTTCTGATTTCAGGAAATTTGTATGGTCAAGCGGTAAAACCCACCGTTTCGGACTGGGGCCGTACATGATTGCTGATGGCAAATTCTTCATCCTGAACGATGATGGGATGCTTTCCATTGTCAGGCCTTCCAGGGAGGAATTTGTCCTGCTGGATCAGTTAAAAATATTCGATGCACATGATGCATGGGCACCGCTGGCTGTTGCGGATGGGTTCCTGCTTTTGCGGGATGCCAATCAAATGATCTGCATGGACATCAGGAAAAAATAATGAGTCCGGCATGAAAAAATATGGCTTATATATTCTCCTGATTTCGATGGGAATTCTCATCAGTTATCTTATCCTTGCTGATTTTTTAAAGACAAGTGTAAAAAAACGCCAGGGAAATCCATATGCCTATAACATTGAAGCATTTAAAAAGATTGATCCGGATCTTGTAAAATATGCCGAGATCAGGAGGATCAGGTTATCCCTGCCTGATCCTGTCGGAATTAATTATCATCAGGGCAAGCTGGGCATAGCTTATAAACATGCCATACAGCTGATCGACACGCTGGGACGCGAGGTTTTCAACCAGGAAACAGGGGAGGTTAATACATGCGTTTCATTTTCACCGGAAGGTAAAATGTTCCTTGCTTCAGGAAGAGAGATCCATCAGCTCGATCCGCAGGGAACATTCACACAATCCTGGAAAGTTGACGGTGAAGATCCCATCATCACGGCCCTGGCTTTTAAAAACAACCAGGTACTTGCTGCCAGTGCAGGCCAGTGGAAAGTCCTCAGGTTCGATGAGCATGGGACACTGCTGGATTCTTTTGATGGAACGGGCAGGCTCGAAGGAGATTATGGTTTCATTCTGCCCAGTCCCTATTTCGATATGCAGATTGATCCGGATGGCGAACTATGGGTTGCCAATACCGGGCTTCTTACCCTGGAGAACTATGCCGAAAATGGTACATTACGTGCTTTCTGGGGAAAACCTTCCTTTGACGTGGATGGATTTACGGGTTGTTGCAACCCGGTCCATTTTGCAATTCTTCCTGACGGTTCATTCGTAACCAGTGAAAAAGGCCTCATCAGGATAAAGATCCATTTACCATCGGGAGAATTTGATTGTCTTGTCGCCGGTCCGGAAGATTTTGAAGAAGATTCCGAACCTCCTGATCTGGCTGTGGATGAAAATGGAAGAATTTTTGTCCTGGATATTACCCGGTCGATGATCCGGATCTATAAAAGAAATAATACCTGAATGGAAAGAAGAAGATTTATCGCCCGGTTCACAAGGTGGACATTCGCCGGAGGATTGTTCTCCCTCAGCGGGCTGCTGATATACCGGAGGGAAAAGGCAGATGGTGAGAGCTGCGATTTTCTTCCGGCATGTACACATTGCAGTCTTTTCGCCGGATGCAGTAACCCTTTGAAAAAAATAAGGCCAGAAAATGGAAAAGAAAATAAAATCTAAAGCCCAGAAACGACGGGAATTTATCCGTACTTCCACCCGGCTTTCTCTGGCGGTCGGACTAGGAGGCCTGACAGGTCTGGTATTGCCAGAAACAATTTCCGGGGAATGGGTGTGGCAGATCGATCCGTTTGAATGCACACAGTGCGGACGGTGTGCCGATGAATGTGTCATGTCGCCGTCAGCGGTTAAATGTGTGCATGCCTATGATCTATGCGGCTATTGCGATCTATGCGGCGGTTATTTTAAACCCGGTGTTTCAGATCTGAATACAGCTGCGGAAAATCAGCTCTGCCCCACTTCAGCGATCCTGCGCAGGTTTATCGAAGAACCGTTTTTTGAGTTTACCATTGATGAGGACCTGTGTATCGGATGTGGAAAATGTGTTAAAGGTTGTACCTCTTTTGGGAATGGCTCACTGCACCTGCAGATCAGGCACGACCGCTGCCTGAACTGCAACCAGTGTTCGATTGCCAGGAATTGTCCTTCCAATGCGGTGAAAAGGGTACCGGCGGATAAGCCCTATCAGATGAAAGGGGATTTTAGTAAAAGTTAAATCAGTAAACGTTGAAAAAAAGCCTGTATAAAATATTTTTTATGATTTCGGGCATCCTGATCCCGGTGATGCTCTTTGCGCAGCAGCGTTTCCCACGGCCTGATTTCGAATCAGGTTACCAGGTGCCCTCCCCCACCACTCCGGAGCCGCGAAGTGCCTCCATGGAACTTTTCGATGTGTTCCTGCTCCTGGGATTTCTTTCGCTTGTTACATGGTTTGTCCTTAAAAAAAGATCCCGGAAAGGGATTCTTTATCTTTCCATACTGGCGTTGTTGTATTTCGGTTTTTACCGGAATGGCTGCATCTGTGCCATTGGCGGCATACAGAATGTTGCCCTGGCCATTGCTGACCCTGGTTATGCCATCTCCCTGACCGCCCTGGCATTTTTTGTCCTTCCACTCCTTTTCGCACTTTTCGCGGGAAGGGTTTTCTGTGCAGGCGTTTGCCCGTTAGGCGCTATCCAGGAACTGATCATCCTCAAACCAGTTTCCATTCCGAAAGGGTTGCAGAAGGCACTTGGTTTGATCCCCTATGTATATCTGGGCCTTGCCATTCTGTATGCTGTCACCAGGACAGATTTTATCATATGCAGGTACGATCCCTTCGTCGGGATCTTCCGGTTGGATGCCACCTATACGATGCTCCTGCTGGGGGGAAGTTTTCTAATCCTCGGAATGTTCGTGGCAAGACCTTACTGCAGGTTTTTATGTCCGTATGCTGTGCTCCTGAACTGGATGTCGGCGAATTCCTGGAAACATCTCTCAATCACACCTGCAGAATGTATCGATTGTAAACTTTGTGATCAATCCTGCCCGGTAGATGCGATCAATAAACCGGCGGCAGAACCGGTTTCCACGCATGCCGATACCCGCCGGTTTCTGTTATCGCTCATCCTGATCCCGGTCCTGGTCTTTCTCGGAGGATTTATCCTATCAAAGTCACATATCTATTTATCGAGGGCCAATCATACCGTGCAGCTTGCAGAACTGCTGATCACAAACCCGGAGGTAAGAAATGATCCTGAAAATCTCGATGTCCAGGCCTTCCTGACCTCGGGGAAAACACTGGATTTGCTCGTCAATGAAGCTGCAGTGATCCGGAGGAATTTTAAAACCGGCGGCTGGTGGGTTGGCGGCTTTTTTGGACTGGCGTTCGGATTGATTTTCGCAGGCAAAACGGTCTTCCGGAACCGGAAGGATTACACGCCGGACAAAGGGAATTGCCTGAGCTGCGGACGTTGTATGAATTATTGCCCGGTTGGCAAACCTGATTATTTGAATCTGATGAAGGATGGAATTAAATCCAATTGATAAACAGAAACTGGCAATACGCATAGCCTTACTTGCAGGCATTTTTTCCTGTATCGTGGGAGTCATCCTGCTGTTGAATTACTGGCAGCTGAGACAGTCGGATCCCCTGGAAAGTAAACTGATGGAAACCCTGGTGAAACAGCTTTCCGGCGACCGGCAAAATGAAGTTCTGAAGGAAGAGATCAGGAACCTGGACCTGATGGCAAGAAAAGCCTATTTTACAAAACAGTGGCAGATCAGGGCAGGCGGATATCTTCTTGTCGGGGGTATGGTGGTCCTCGTGGCCGCCCTCCGGATCTTTTACTCCCTTCGATCACGGATTGCAGAACCTGATGCCAGTGATCTTTCCCTGAAAACAGAACTGCTGATTTCAAGACGATGGATCCTGTCCGTCATCTTTGTCTTGTTCGGGATGGCTTTGTTGGCTGCTTTTTTATCCGATGACCACCTGGCGGGATCCTATGTGCTGGCCGGCCCTGAAGGAGATATCCCGGAGCAGGCCGTGGAGGAAATCAGCATCACCCCTGTAGTTTCCGGTGCCGAAACTGATATGACAGGAACCGCAGACGGGGAGGAAACGCAGTCAGAGACGGACATGGAAGAAGCCGTATCAGTAAAAGATCAGGATCCGGTCGGAATTGAGGATGAAATAATGGAAGACAAGCCAGAATCCGGTATAACAGAAACGCCTGAAGTTTTACCCGCGAAAAATACGGCCGGGGAATTGAAAAATAATTTCCCGTCATTCCGCGGACCGTATGGCCAAGGGGTAACCCTTCACCGCAATATACCTCTCGACTGGGATGGACAGGGCAACAGGAATATCATCTGGAAGATCCAGGTACCTAATCACGGTTATAATTCTCCGGTTCTCTGGGGAGATGATCTTTATCTGACAGGCGCCGATCAAAACACGCAGGTTGTTTACTGCTATAACCGGCACACAGGCAGCATTAACTGGCAGCACCCCGTGGATGGAATACAACGGCCGGCGGGAGAGATCCGGAAACCGACCGATGATACGGGGTATGCCGCTCCCACCATAGCCACGGATGGCAGATTTATTACAGCCATATTTGCTTCCGGCGATGTGGCATGCCTTGATATGGAAGGCAAACGTGTATGGGGCAGAAACCTGGGGATCCCTGATAATCATTATGGCCATTCTTCTTCCCTGCTCATCTGGAATGATCTTCTGCTGGTACAATTTGACGGGAACAAAGCCGGAAAGGTATTGGCGCTTGACCTTCCCACCGGTGAAGAAAAATGGTCCACAATCAGGGAGTCAAAGATATCATGGGCTTCCCCAATCCTGATTGATCTGGGCGGGAATTATGAACTGATCCTTTCTTCAGCTCCGCATGTTGCCGGCTATGACCCGTTGACAGGTGAGGAACGCTGGGCGGTGGAATGCCTGTCCGGGGAAGTGGGTCCATCACCGGCTTTTTGGAACGGGATTGTTTTTGCGGCCAATGAGTACGCCAAACTTCTGGCCATAAAACCCGGGGATCCTCCGGAAGTCCTGTGGGAAACAAATGAATATCTGCCCGAGGTTTCCAGCCCCGTGGCAGCCGGGGGGCTGCTGTTTGTGGCAACCAGTTATGGCGTGATCGCATGCTACGATGCCATGAATGGCGAAATTTTATGGGAATATGAATGTGACCAGGGGATTTACGCCTCCCCGATCATTGCCGATGGAAAAGTTTATTTCCTGGATATGGATGGCAAAATGCATATTTTTAAGATGGATAGGACGATGAACCTCCTTGGGGTACCTGAACTGGGAGAAAGTACCGTTTCTACTCCTGCCTTTGCTGAAGGGAATATCTATATCAGGGGATCAGAGTATTTATATTGTATCGGAAATAAATGATAATGGACCAAAATCAGGAACTGGAAAAGATCATTCTGGAAAATGGCAGGGAACAAAAAGCAGTGATCCCTATCCTGCAGTCTATTCAGTCACGGTATAATTATCTCCCCGAGGAAGCCCTTAAACTGGTATGTGAAAAAACTGACATCACCCCGGACCTCATCCTGGGCGTCGCAAGTTTTTATAACCATTTCCGGTTATCGCCTGCCGGAAAACATATCATTAAAGTCTGCACAGGAACCGCATGCCACGTAAAACGTTCTGAACTTGTCCATGACGAATTCAGCAGGACGCTCGGGCTTGAGAAGGGGTCCAATACGGATAAGAACGGGAAGTATACCCTTGAAAAGGTCAACTGCCTGGGATGCTGCACCCTGGCTCCTGTCGTTTTGATCGATGATGTCACCTATGGTCATGTGGATATCGAAGGGGTGCATCACGCACTGCGGTCTTTTGAGCAGGAAAAGATCAATAAGAATAAAAAATCATTGACGGTTGGCCGTGAAAAGGATTTACAGGGGGAGATCAGGGTGGGGCTCGGATCCTGCTGTGTGGCAAGCGGGAGCGAGGAGGTCAGAAAATCAGTGGAGGATTCCGTATCGACCCATGGGTTGAACATCAGGTTAAAACAGGTGGGATGCGTGGGCATGTGCCACCAGGTACCCCTGCTTGAGATCATTCCGGAAGGAAAGGACGCAGTATTCTATGCAAATGTCAGGTCAGAAAATGTAAATGCCATTTTGAAAAAGCATTTCCGGCCTCCGGGATTCTGGAGAAGGATTAAAACCTCAATCTTCGACCTGGCCGGTGACCTTCAGACGGATCAGAACTGGGATGGAATCGAAAGATATGAATTGGATGTCCGCGAAAAACATGTTTCCACTTTCCTGGGCGGACAGGTGCCCATCGTCACAAAATACCGGGGAGCCATCGATCCGCTTGACCTGGAAGAATATATCGAACGCGAAGGTTTCAGAGCCCTGCGAAAATGCCTGCAGGAGATCCCATCCGATGAGCTCATCGGGTTGATCATCCGGAGTGGGCTTCAGGGCAGGGGTGGTGCCGGTTTCCCTACCGGTGAAAAATGGAAAAGGCTGCGGAATAACCCCGGCAGAATAAAATACATCATTTGCAATGGCGATGAAGGTGATCCGGGAGCATTCATGGACCGGATGATCCTGGAGTCCTATCCCTACCGGATCATCGAAGGGATGATCATTGCCGCCTGGGCAACAGGAGCCACAGAAGGTTATTTTTACATCCGTGCAGAATATCCGCTGGCAGTCCGCAGGATCAGGGAAGCCCTTCAGAGATGTCGTCAGCATGGCTTTCTGGGTGAAAATATCGATGGTAGCGGCTTTTCATTTGATATCAGGATCTTCGAGGGTGCAGGGGCTTTTATCTGCGGAGAAGAAACTGCCCTGATCTCTTCCATCGAAGGGAACAGGGGGATCCCGAAACTCCGCCCTCCCTTTCCGACGGAAAAGGGACTCTGGAATAATCCCACCCTGGTCAATAATACCGAGACCCTGGCACAGATCACTTACATCATAAATCAGGGTGTCGGTTCGTACAGACAACACGGCACAGAAAAATCGAAAGGGACCAAGGTATTTGCCCTGGCCGGCAAAGTGGTCCGCGGCGGACTCATCGAGGTACCCATGGGCATCACCATCCGGGAGATCGTGGAGAAAATAGGCGGGGGTGTTCCCGGAAACCGTAAATTCAAAGCCGTTCAGATCGGAGGACCTTCCGGCGGTTGTGTCCCTTCCTGGCTCGCCGATACACCCATAGATTATAAGTCGTTGTATGAAGTAGGGGCCATGATGGGCTCGGGAGGACTGGTGGTGCTCGATGATACGGATTGTATGGTCGATATCGCCCGCTATTTCCTGGCCTTTACGCAGAGTGAATCCTGTGGAAAATGTACCTTCTGCCGGATCGGTACACGCAGGATGCTGGATATTCTGAACAGGATCTGCACGGGAAAAGGAACAAACAAAGACCTCGAAGAACTGGAAAACCTGGCTGACTGGACAAAAAAAGGGAGTTTATGCGGTCTGGGAAAATCAGCACCTAACCCGGTGCTGTCAACACTCCGGTATTTCAGGGAGGAGTATGAGGCGCACATCCATGGAAAATGTCCAACCGGAAAATGCCGTGACCTCATCCGTTATACCATCGATGATCATTGTATCGGCTGTACAAAATGCGCACAGAATTGCCCGGTGGATGCGATACCTTTTACACCTTATGAAATACATGTGATCGATCAGGAAAAATGTATAAAATGTGATGGGTGCCGGCAGGTATGTCCGGAAAATGCTGTAACAGTCAATTAAACCAACAGGATGATCCAGTTCAGAATCAACGGGAAAATAATCGAAACAGTTGAAGGGAAAACCATCCTGGAGGCTGCTTCCGCTGCCGGCATAAAGATCCCCGCCATGTGTTTCCTGGAAGATCAGGATCATTTTCCCTCCTGTATGATATGTGTGGTCCATAATGCCGCAGAACGAAAACTTCTTCCCTCCTGCTCCACAAGGGCGGAAGCTTCCATGGACATATATACGGATGATGAGGAAGTGCTGGAAGCCAGGAAAACTGCACTGGAACTTTTATTGAGCGACCACGTCGGAGACTGCGAGGCGCCCTGCCAGACCAACTGCCCGGCATACATGGATATCCCGCTGATGAACCGCCTGCTGGTTGCCGGAAAAATAAATGAAGCATTGCAGATTGTAAAGAGAGACATTGCCCTTCCCGCTGTTCTGGGCAGGATATGCCCAGCCCCCTGTGAACGGG
This sequence comes from Cyclobacteriaceae bacterium, assembly GCA_018224645.1. Lineage (GTDB taxonomy): Bacteria > Bacteroidota > Bacteroidia > Cytophagales > Cyclobacteriaceae > JAGTVG01. Next base: position 2,460 of record JAGTVG010000390.1, on the reverse strand, counting down.
CGTGCCGTCGCAGGGATGTGGATGAATCCGTATCGATCTGTCATCTGAAAAGATATGCCGCCGATTTTGACCTCTCCCAGCCCACACCTTTCCAACCCGGGATCGCCAGGCCGAATGGCAGGAGCATCGCGATCATTGGAACTGGACCTGCCGGCCTGTCAGCCGCTTATTTCCTGATTCAAAAAGGTTACCGGTGCGTATTGTATGATAAAGACCCATTGCCCGGAGGAGCCCTGAGATATGCTGTTCCGGATGAGCGGCTGGATAAAAAAGTACTCGATCAGGAGATCGGAATCATCCGGAAAATGGGCGCTGAATTTATCATGCAGCATGAAATCAAGGAAGACGCCCTGCCAGGACTACAGGCTGTTTTTGACTGCATCATCATCGGCACCGGGGAATCGGATGCGGGTTTTATCGGTTTACAGAAAAGATCCAGGTCCTTCATAACCGAAAGAAATACCCACCAGACATCATTACCGGGTATTTTCGCCATCGGAAGCGCCATAAAACCGGGCAGGGTGGCTGTCAGGGCGGTGGCCCATGGAAAAGAAGCAGCTTATTCTGTCGATCAATTCCTCAATAATGAAGTTGTCCGGGGAGAAAACCGGATGTTCAATTCCCGGTTTGGCCGGCTTACCAGCGATGAAATCCCGGAGTACAGGGCAGAATCTGTTAACGGGCCAAGGATCATTACCGAAAATTTGCAGGGGTTTTCACCGGAAGAAATGCAGAAGGAAGCCGCCAGATGCATGCACTGTGATTGCCGGAAAAAGGATATCTGTAAATTAAGGATCTATTCCGAAAATTATGGGGCGGTCCAGAAAAGATACTTCCCGGCTGAACGAAAACCTGTGCGGAAGATCTTTAAAAACAAACCGGTGGTTTACGAACCTGAAAAATGTATCAAATGCGGTATTTGCGTGAGGATCACCTCAAAATACAAAGAAAAACTGGGCCTAACCTTTATCGGTAAGGGATTCGACGTGGAGGTAGGTGTTCCTTTTGATCAGGCCGACCTGAATGCCCTGGAAAAAACGGCAGCGCTTTGCGCCGAAAACTGTCCGACGGGAGCGTTGGCACTCAAGGAAAATGACAATGATTAAACATATATTAAACGGCATGATCCTGATGATCCTGTTAACGGGCCCCCTGAGGTCCCAGCAGGCGGATATGTGGCCGGTTTTCAGAGGTGACCCGCAGCTCAGGGGATATACGGATGTTAAAATTTCGGCACCGCTGAAACTTGCCTGGACCTATCAGGCTGAAGACGCTTTTGTGGCTGCCCCGGTCATTGCCGCCGGTAAAATATTTGCCGGCAATATCGACGGTATATTTTATGCACTGGATATGAAAGGAAAGCTTCTCTGGCAATATAAGACAGACAATTCCATAGAAGCGCCGGCACTGTTTCATAACGGGGTGATTTATTTCGGGAATCTGAGCGGGATCCTCTTTGCCCTGGATGCCGGAACAGGAAGCCTCCTCTGGCAGTATGAAACTGAAAATCAGATCATGGGATCCCCGAATTTTTTTTCACTCGATAACAGGTCTTTTATCATCGTCGGGAGTTATGATTATTATTTACATTGCGTAGAGACATCCACAGGTAATCCCGTTTGGAAATATGAGTCAGATAATTTCGTGAATGGTGCGGCAGCCATAGACGGGAATAAAGCTATTTTTGGCGGATGTGATGGATTCCTGCATGTGGTGGATATTAAATCGGGGCAGCGTCATAAAAAACTTGAGGTGGCGACCTATATTGCCGGATCTGTCGCGGTAAAGGATCAGTTTGTATACACGGGAGATTATGATGGCCAGTTTTCCTGCATTGATATAAATGCCGGTTTGATCAGGTGGAAGTGGGTAAATCCAAAAAGTAGTCTGCCGATCCTGGGTTCGCCCTCGATTATCGGTGACAAAGTTGTGATCGGCGGTCAGGATAAATACTTATACTGTTTCGAAAGGTTCAATGGTACACTTGAATGGTCGTTCAATGCCGGAGGGAGGATCGATGCTTCCCCGGTGATCGCGCGTGACAGGATAATCATTGGCACCATGGATGGGATGTTATACATGATCGACCTCGAAAGCGGAAAAGAGATCTGGTCGTATGAAATCGGAAGTGCCATTCCGCATAATCCGGGTCTTGTCGACGGCAAAATGATACTTGGAGCCAGGGACGGAAATATTTATTGTTTTGAAGATTAGGAAAGAAAGAAACGGGACCATTTACGGGGAAAACCCATAAGGAAATGATCCCTTTATCAGGATATTTTAACAGAGATCTATGCAGATTGTCCATATAGTTCCAGGTTCCGGCGGCAGTTTCTATTGCGGTAACTGCCTCCGGGATAGTACACATATACAGTCCCTGAAAAAAGCCGGCCTCGGTGTCATCAAGATCCCCATGTATCTCCCGATCTTTTCGGACGAACATGACCTGGGAGAGGTGCC